>NZ_JBXWSL010000010.1:0-125811 GCF_059613425.1 Ruegeria sp. BHSA123
CGCCATCGAGGCCGTGTGGTGCGGTTCGCGGAACGGGCGTGTGCGGTTTATTCCGCCTTCATCCAGCAACCCGCATAGCGATTGGATCATCGACGTTTCCAGGGCTTCCACGGCTGTAAGCGGCGGTAGAATTCCGGGAAGCCGCGCCGCCAGCATGGATTTGCCCGATCCCGGCGTGCCGATCATGATCAGATGGTGACGTCCGGCGGCGGCGATTTCCAGGGCGCGTTTGGCGCGCTCCTGCCCTTTCACATCGCGCAGGTCGCGGTTGGACGGTGTCAGGTTCACTTCGCCGGGTTGTGCCGCTGGCAAAGGGGATTGGCCTGAGAAATGGCGCACGACCTCTCCAAGCGATCCGGCACCGATCACCTGAGTGGCATCGACCCAGGCCGCCTCGGCGCTGGAGGCGCGCGGACAAAGCAATGTGCGGTCTTCTGACGCGGCCGTCATCGCGGCGGGCAAAGCACCAACAACGGGCACCAGAGAACCGTCGAGTGACAACTCCCCCAATGCAACGGTGCTTTCCGCGGCATCGGCAGGGATGATGTCGAGCGCGGACAAAAGCGCGACCGCGATGGGCAGGTCGAAATGGCTGCCTTCTTTAGGAAGGTCGGCGGGGGACAGGTTGATGGTGATCCGCTTGGACGGCAGCGCAATGGCCATCGCGTTCAGCGCGCTGCGGACGCGGTCACGCGCCTCGGACACGGCTTTGTCGGGCAGGCCCACGATGGAAAAGGCTGGCAGTCCGGGTGAGACTGCGCATTGCACCTCGACCGGGCGGGCATCAACGCCTTGAAAAGCAACGGTGTGGGCGCGGGCGACCATGGCAGTCCTGTTTTGTTTAACAGGACGTTGCTGCCACGGTTCTGGTTTAAGAGTCGTTAACGGCTGCGCGCATGGCCGCGAATTTGGGCCATGCTTCGGGATCGGCCACGGTTTTGTTCCGGCAGAATGGGTTGCAGAACCCCCAACATTGTCCGTCTAGCTCCAGGAAATCGGTGACAGGCTTGCCGGAATACGGGCAGGCGGCGTTGATTGACGGACCACCTGAAACCGGCTTCGCAGCAGATACACCCCCGACCGGCCAGGGGCTGGACGGTAAACCCTGCGCGTATGGGAAGGTGTCGTACACAACGGTCAATCCCATGGCGCGCCACTGTCTGACTATGGGATCAGAGAGCAATTCCATGCAATAAGCCCGGTTCGCCTCTGACACCGGCAGCCCATATCCTATAATCCGCGCAGCAACGGGTGTGTAGAAGACGTCTGCCAGTGAATAGGCACCAAATAACGGGCCTTGGTCTGCCCCTGACACGCTCCGCGCATGTGCCCAGAGTGTTTCAATCCTCTCCAGGTCTGACAAAGTCGCCTCAGACGGCGTAAAGCCTTGCCACACGTTGCGCAGCTGCATGGCGCATTCTCCACGCAGGGCGCTGAAACCGGCTACCATTTCGGCGCATAGCCAGCGGGCTGTTGCCCGGGCTGCGGCATCCGAAGGCCACAACCCGGCATCGGGGTGGCGTTCGGCCAGGGTTTCGGCCATCGCCAGGCTTTCCCCCACAACCGTTCCATCCGGCATGCGCAGGGCAGGGACAAGGCGGGCAGGGGCCAGCGGTTCCATGTCTTGCGCCATGGTGCCGGAATAGAGGCCGATCATGTGGCTGCGATAGGGCAGGTTGAATTTCTCAAGCATCAACCAGCCGCGCATTGACCAGCTGGAGAAGAGGCGATCGCCGATATAAAGGTCATATGTCATGCGCGGACGATGCCTCAGCTTTGCGGACCGGTAAATCAGTGATTTGTGTTGGACCTGTTCACGGAAGGTGATTGATCGATCCGACAGTCCACACCCCGCCGTTGACAGCAATATCCGTAACGGAAAGGTTGTCGATCCGATGCGCAAAGGTCCGCTGCCCGTCCAGACCAAGGGCGCGTTGTACTTGCGTTAGGATTACGCCGAAATGCGCGACGATCACCAGATCGCGGCCCGTATGCGCGGACATAAGCGCGTCGATCGCGGAATCGACCCGGTCGCGGACCTCATTCCAGCTTTCACCTTGCGGTGGGCGGACATCACCGGGGTTGTCCCAATAGGCAAGAGCCAGCTCGGGGTCTTCGGCTTCAATATCGGCAAACCCGCGAAGCTCCCACTGACCGAAATGGATTTCCCGCAGGTTCGGGTGATGTGGCAGACGGTGACGCTGGCCCTGAATGGCCGAAGCAGTGTCAATTGCACGCGACAGGTCGGACGAAATCACAAGTGCATCGGGTGGCAAATGATCGTGCAGGCGCTTCAGCGCTGCTGTATCGCTTAGATCAGCAGGCAGATCGGACCAGCCAACCATCGTCTTCGCATGCGTAGGCCCATGGCGAACAAGATGCAGTCGCGTCACGGCAGCTGCCCTTTCAGGACCAACGGCAACCCGGCAGCCACTTGCACCACCAGATCAGCTTGTGCCGCAAGTGCGATGTTCAGCCGACCCTGCGCTTCGCGAAAGCGACGGGCAAGCGGGTTATCGGGAACAATACCGTGCCCGACCTCGTTCGACACGATCACTACCTGCGCTGTACATGCGCGCAGGGCCTTTAGCAGGTCAGTTTGGACTGCCCCCAGATCGGTTTCGGCCAGCAAATGATTGCTGAGCCATATGGTGGCGCAATCTACCAGACACACCTGATCCGAGGATAGGCTGGACAGCACCGGTCCCAGGTCAAGAGGCTCTTCAATCGTGGTCCAACCGCCGCCCCGCTGTACCAGATGGCGATCAACCTTCTGCCGCATCTCGTCATCAAACACTTGTGATGTCGCTAGGTAAACTCTATTTTTCCCAGTAGAAACAACGAGGTTCTCGGCAAATGCCGACTTGCCCGAAGCAGCTCCACCCAGAATTAAGGTTAAATCTGACGTCACAGTACTTACCTAAAGATGATCCAATTGGTGCTGTTTTGCGTATCGGTCATAGGTCGGCATGGCAAGCCCGGCCAACGCCTGCAAAACAGGGGAGAGGTTTATGGCACTGGACAACGCGACAGATTTTTCGATGTCCCGGCAAGCGATGAAGGCCGAGTTGCTGGATGCGGAAACGGAACTGAAGCTGGCCTATGCCTGGCGTGACCAGCGTGACGAACAGGCACTGCACCGCCTGATCACAGCGTATATGCGGCTGGCAATTTCGATGGCGGCCAAGTTCAAACGCTATGGCGCGCCGATGAATGACCTTATCCAAGAGGCCGGTCTGGGATTGATGAAGGCCGCAGACAAGTTCGACCCTGATCGCGGCGTGCGGTTTTCGACTTATGCGGTGTGGTGGATCAAGGCGAGCATTCAGGACTATGTGATGCGGAACTGGTCCATGGTGCGAACGGGGTCCACCTCGGCGCAGAAATCGCTGTTTTTCAACATGCGTCGGGTTCAGGCCCGCCTTGAACGCGAGGCCGCGACCGAAGGTCTTGAATTGGATCGCCACCAGCTGCATCAGATGATTGCCACGGAAATCGGGGTTCCTCTGCGCGACGTTGAACTGATGGAAGGTCGGCTGTCAGGGTCAGATTTTTCTCTGAACGCGGTGCAATCCGCCGACGAAGACGGGCGTGAATGGATCGATGCGCTGGAAGATGAACGTGAACAGGCCGCCGAAGCAGTTGAACACACCCACGATACCAAACAATTGCGCCAGTGGTTGCTGATCGCGATGAACGCACTGAATGACCGCGAGCGGTTCATTGTGCGCGAACGCAAACTGCGCGAGCCTGCGCGGACACTGGAAAGTCTCGGCGTCGAGTTGGGTCTGTCCAAGGAACGCGTGCGACAGCTTGAGGCTGCGGCGTTCGCAAAAATGCGCAAGAACCTTGAAGCCCAGTCGAGCGAGGTGCAACACTTCATCGCATGAAACAGCTTGCGATTCTTGCCTGTGTTCTGGGCCTTACGGTTACAGCAGCGCGACCTGGACTGGCGGAAAATCTTATTTCTGATGATGTGGCTCTCGCGATGCGGGATGCGGATGTGGTCATTCTGGGAGAGGTTCACGACAATCCCCGCCACCACCTTATTCAAGCTGAAGCGATTATGAAAATCTCACCCTCGGCTGTTGTCTGGGAGATGGTTACCGAAGAAGGCGCGCAACGGCTGGCGCAAAAAGCGGTGTCCAACCCTGAAGAGTTGAGCCGCATTCTGCAATGGGCAGAAAGCGGTTGGCCACCTCTTAGGCTGTATTATCCGGTGTTCAAGGCCTCAGGCGCGCCGGTTTACGGGGCCATGGTGCCGCGTGCTGCCGCGCGGGCCGCGATGGAACGCGGAGCAGCCACCGCGTTGGGTGCAGATGCGGCGCGTTATGGTTTGACTGTACCGCTGACGCCTGAGGAGCAGGAGGCGCGCGAGGCGGATCAACTGGCCGCGCATTGCGATGCTCTCCCGCCAGAGATGTTACCCCAGATGGTTGCGATCCAGCGACTGCGCGATGCTGTGCTGGCTCGCGCCGTGATGCGCGCGATGGAAGAAACGGGTGGCCCGGTTGCCGTGATCACTGGGAACGGACATGCGCGCAAAGACCGAGGTATCCCGACATATCTTGAACGGCTACAACCCGGATGGAAGGTGGTCTCGGTCGGACAGTCTGAGGACGATATTATCGATGGCGACTTTGATCTCGTAATCGATAGCCCCACAGTAGAGCGTGAAGACCCCTGTGTGGCGTTTCAGGTTCAGAATTAATCGCTGGAACAACCTGCTGGCCTTGCCTAATGTCGGGGCCGACCGGGACAGGAAGGGCTGAACATGCTGTCATCCAAACGCATTCTGCTGATCATTGGCGGCGGCATAGCGGCCTACAAATCGCTGGATCTGATCCGCAAGCTGCGTGAGCGTGGCGCGGCCGTGACGCCTGTGCTGACGCGTGCGGCAGAGGAATTTGTAACACCTCTGTCCGTGTCTGCTCTTGCCTCAGAAAAGGTCTATGGCGATCTGTTCAATCTGACCGCCGAGGCCGAGATGGGCCATATCCAGCTGTCACGCTCTGCCGATCTGATTGTTGTGGCCCCAGCAACCGCGGACCTGATGGGCAAGATGGCCGGGGGGTTGGCAAATGATCTGGCATCGACCCTTCTGATGGCGACGGACACGCCTGTTCTGTGTGCGCCCGCGATGAATGTACGCATGTGGGAACACCCGGCGACGCGACGCAACCTGAAGCAGCTTCAAGCGGATGGCGTGCGCTTTGTTGGCCCAAATGAAGGTGATATGGCCTGCGGTGAATATGGCCCCGGACGCATGTCAGAACCGCTGGAAATCGTCGCGGCGGTTGAGGCGCAGCTTGCGGCAGGACCCTTGGTAGGAAAGCGCGTGCTGGTAACATCGGGCCCGACGCATGAGCCGATTGATCCGGTTCGGTATATCGCGAACCGCTCTTCCGGGGCGCAGGGATCGGCCGTGGCACAGGCGCTTGCGGATTTGGGGGCCGAGGTGATCTTTGTCACGGGCCCTGCTGACGTACCGCCACCGGCGGGTGTGCAGGTCGTGCCGGTCGAGACCGCGCAACAGATGTCGGACGCGGTTGATGCGGCGCTGCCCGTCGACGCGGGCGTGTTTGCGGCGGCGGTGGCAGATTGGCGTGTGGCCAGTGCGTCGGACAAGAAACTGAAGAAAAGCCGCGACGGTCTGCCGGTTCTGGAATTTGCCGAGAACCCCGACATTCTCAGACGCGTCTCGCGGATGGAAAATGGGCGCCCACCTTTGGTTGTCGGCTTTGCAGCCGAGACCGATGACGTGATCGAACATGCCACCGCCAAGCGACTGCGCAAAGGCTGTGACTGGATTGTTGCCAACGATGTCAGCCCTGCCACCGGGATCATGGGCGGGTCCGAGAATGCAGTTATCCTGATCTCGGACAGCGGAGCCGAAGAATGGCCGCGTATGGGCAAGGCCGAGGTTGCGCGGCGGTTGGCAAGCAGGATCGCAGACGCGTTGGCGGGATGAAGGAAAGGCAAAACCATGGTTGCAATTCGAGTGATCCGCGAAGACGGGGCAGACCCCGCCGTGGCGCTTCCGTCTTACGAAACTGCGGGTGCTGCTGGCGCGGACGTGCGTGCCAACTTGCCCGAGGGGGTTTCGATTATGCTGGAGCCCGGACAGCGGGCGCTTGTGCCGACCGGTCTGCGCATTGAAATCCCGCAGGGATACGAGGTTCAAGTTCGACCCCGCTCGGGCCTTGCACTGAAACACGGGATCACGCTGCCCAATACGCCGGGCACTATTGACAGTGACTATCGCGGACCTTTGGGGGTGATCGTGATGAATTCCGGCCAGGAACGGTTCGAGATTGCTCATGGCGATCGTATCGCGCAGCTGGTAGTTGCCCCTGTTGTGCAGGCGGCATTCGAACTGGCTGAGGCATTGGGTGAAACAGATCGCGGGGCTGGTGGTTTCGGCTCGACCGGGCGCGGCTGATGCTGCTGGTTCTTGTTCTGGCAGCTGGGCTATGGGGCGTCGGCTATATCGCGGGCGCGTCAAAAACCGCGCGTGTGGTGTCGGTGAGTGTGTTGTTGGTCGGGGTGATCCTGTCTCATCTGATCTTTCCGGATGGGCATCCCCTGCGCGAAGCAACCGGTGGGTCCGCGGCACTGTGGCTGATCCTTGCAGGTTTCGCGGCCATCGTTTTGCTATATGGCCGTGTGCTGAAGGCCCTTCGCAACCGTGCAGTAAAGGCCTCCAAACCGGAATCTACCTTGCCCTCTGACCGTTTCACTGAAACCGAGCTGAACCGGTATGCCCGCCACATCGTGCTGCGCGAATTGGGCGGGCCGGGTCAGAAAAAGTTGAAACAAGCCCGTGTTCTGGTGATCGGTGCGGGAGGTTTGGGCGCCCCGGCGCTGCAATACCTGGCGGCCGCAGGTGTGGGTACAATCGGGGTCATTGACGACGACATAGTCGAGAATGCGAACCTTCAGCGGCAGGTGATCCACCGCGATGCAGATATCGATATGCCCAAGGTCTTTTCCGCCCAGCAAGCGATGGAGGCGCAGAACCCGAATGTGGTGGTTCTGCCCTTTCATCGCAGATTGAGCGATGATATCGCGGCAGATCTTTTTGCCGACTTCGATCTGATCCTTGACGGTACGGATAATTTTGAGACCCGCTATCTGGCCAACCGGACTGCCGCCGCGCTGGGCAAGCCTCTGATTTCGGGGGCCTTGTCGCAGTGGGAAGGGCAGCTCAGCGTGTTTGACCCAGCCAATGGCAGCCCGTGCTATCAGTGTATCTTTCCCGAAGCCCCGGCCCCCGGTCTGGCCCCGTCCTGCTCCGAGGCCGGTGTGATTGGCCCGTTGCCGGGCGTCGTCGGATCGATGATGGCGGTTGAGGCGATAAAGGTGATCACGGGCGCTGGCATGGCGCTGCGGGGTGAGATGCTGATCTACGACGCCCTATATGGTGAAAGCCGCAAGATCACACTGACCCGCCGTGCTGATTGCCCCATCTGCGGTACCGCAAGCGATTAACCTTTCTTAACGTGGGCTGGGGGTTCTGGAACACCCGGCCATGGCGAACTAGCTATAGGGTCAAAGGAGATCCGCATGACCAACCCGATCCTGTCCAACTGGACCACCCCATTCGAAATAGCCCCTTTCGCCGATATCTCGGATGATGATTTTGCCCCGGCTCTGGATCAGGCGATGACCGCGCATAACGCCCAGATCGATGCGATTGCAGCAAATGCAGAGGCCCCTACTTTCGCCAACACAGTCGAAGCCCTCGAGGCTGCGGGCGAGCAGCTGGACAAGGTTCTGTCGGTCTTCTTCACCGTTGCAGGCGCAGACAGCAACCCAAAGCGGGAAGAGTTGCAGCGCGCGTTTTCACCCAAGCTTTCGGCGCATTTCTCGGGAATTTCCTCGAACAAGGCGCTGTTTGAACGCGTTGCCGACCTTTGGGCACGGCGCGATGACCTGAACCTGACCGAGGAACAGGCACGCGTTCTGATGCTGACCCATCGAGGTTTTGTTCGTGCAGGTGCGGCATTGGACGGGGAGGAAGACGCTCGTATGCAAGAAATCAAGTCGCGCCTCGCCTCGTTGGGGACATCCTTTACCCAGAACCTGCTGGCGGATGAGCGGGATTGGTTCATGGACCTGACCGAACAAGATCTGCAGGGCCTGCCGGATTTCGTTGTGAATGCGGCGCGCGCTGCTGGTGTGGAAAAGGGCGCGGGGGGGCCGGTTGTTACTCTGTCCCGGTCGCTGATCGTGCCGTTTCTTCAGTTTTCACCTCGTCGGGACCTGCGCGAAAAAGCATATCGCGCCTGGGCTGCCCGCGGGGCGAATGGCGGCGAGACCGACAATCGCGAGATCGCGGCTGAGATTCTGGGTTTGCGTGAGGAACGCGCCAAGCTGTTGGGTTATGACAGTTTCGCCGATTACAAGCTGGAAACCGAGATGGCGCGCACGCCGGACCGGGTGCGTAAGCTGTTGATGCAGGTGTGGGAACCTGCCAGGGCCCGCGCCGATGCGGACGCAGAAATCCTGACCCGGATGATGCAGGACGACGGCGTCAACGGCCCGCTGGAAGCATGGGACTGGCGCTATTATGCTGAAAAGCGGCGTAAGGCGGAACATGATCTGGATGAGGCGGAACTGAAACCCTACCTACAACTTGACCGAATGATCGAGGCATCGTTTGCTTGCGCAAATCGCCTGTTCGGGCTGGAATTCAAGCCTTTGAACGTGCCGCTTTATCACCCTGATTGCCGCGCGTGGGAGGTTACACGCAACGGTCGGCACGTCGCCGTGTTCATCGGTGACTACTTTGCACGGGGGTCAAAGCGATCAGGTGCCTGGTGCAGCGCGATGCGGGCACAGGCCAGATTCCCGAATGAACAGGCACCGATTGTCATCAATGTCTGCAACTTCGCCAAGGGTGATCCGGCACTGCTGTCTTATGACGATGCACGCACCCTGTTCCACGAATTTGGCCACGCCTTGCACCAGATGCTGTCCAATGTGACCTACGAAAGCATCTCGGGTACCTCGGTTGCGCGCGATTTTGTCGAACTGCCCAGCCAGCTTTATGAACACTGGCTGGAAGTGCCCGAAGTTCTGGCCGAGTTTGCCACCCATGCCGAAACGGGCGAGCCGATGCCGCAAGAGATGCTTGAAAAAGTGCTGAATGCTGCCAATTTCGACCAGGGGTTCCAGACGGTGGAATATGTCGCCTCGGCCCTTGTTGATCTGGCCTTCCACGATGGCGACGCCCCAGCAGACCCGATGGCAAAACAGGCCGAGGTTCTAGCCGGGTTGGGGATGCCGCAAGCCATTGGAATGCGCCATGCCACGCCCCACTTTGCGCATGTATTCGCAGGCGATGGCTATAGCTCGGGCTATTACAGTTATATGTGGTCCGAGGTGATGGATGCTGACGCCTTTGCCGCCTTCGAAGAAGCAGGTGGCGCCTTCGATCCCGAACGGGCCAAAGCGCTGGAAGATAGTATCTTGTCCACCGGCGGTTCGCGCGAGGCAGAGGACCTGTATCTTGCGTTCCGGGGGCGATTGCCGGGCGTGGATGCCCTGCTAAAAGGCCGCGGTTTGATTGCGGCGTGACGTCAGTAGCCCAGCGTGCGGTCGACCAGGTGCACAAAGGGCTCACCGGCTTCGCCACGCCGGATGTTTTCGCAAATGACCTGTGCGGCAGTGACAGGGCGTGTCTCGGACGCTATGTGAGGGGTCACGGTGACATTCGGATGCGCCCAATAGGGGTGGTCGGCGGGCAAGGGCTCGACACGAAACACATCCAGCGTTGCGTGGCCCACCTGACCCGAGTTCAGGGCATTCAACAGCGCATCATCATCAATCAGCGGCCCGCGTCCCGGGTTGATGATCCGCGCACCTTTGGGCAGCAGGGCCAGCGTTTCCGCATTCAGCGCATTTTCAGTGGCAGTAGTATCGGGCAGCAACAGTACTACAATTTCTGCGTGAGAAAGCGCCTGGCGCAACCCTTCGGCACCATGCAGGCATGTTACACCGGGAATGTCCCTGGCTGTACGGCTCCAGCCTGAGACCCGAAACTCAAGCGCTGTCAGCGCGCGGGCCACGGCTTCGCCCAATGCACCAAGCCCCAGAATACAAACGTTGCGCTCTTGCGCCAGCGGTGGGACGTCTGGGGTCCAGACACCGTCCTGTACCATGATGTGCCAGTCCATCCCCAGATGGTAGCGCAGCACGTGGCCAACCACCCACTCGATCATACCCTGCGTCAGACCGTGATCCACCATCCGCGCCAGCGGAACGGTCAGTGTTTCGTTACCCACGATTTTTTCGACCCCGGCCCAAAGGCTCAGCACCGCTTTCAGGCGCGTGAAAGGTCTGAAATCCTGTACCCCTCCGTTTGGGGCGTAAACAACGTAGTCGACCTGATCCGGTTCGAACTCGGTTCCAAGCTGAACGTCCAGACCCGCCTCATCAAGATATTGTGTCAGCAGCGGCTCATACACCGGCCATAGGGCAGGGCGCGCGGAAAACAGGACGTTCACAGACATCAGAGACCTTTCAGATCAACGGGGGCGGTGAATATGGGCGCTTTGGACGATGCCAAAGGCTGCCATTAGAACCAGCATGGCCGAGCCACCATAGCTGACCATCGGCAATGGTACACCCACGACAGGAGCCATGCCCATCACCATCGACATGTTGACGGCAAAAAACAGGAAGAAGTTCAGCGCGATACCCAGCGTGACCAGAGATGAAAACCGGTCCTTGGTTGCCAGTGCCGTGACCATGCAGAAAACCAGAATCAAGGCATAAAGGGTCAACAGGGTCGTTCCCCCGACAAATCCGAACTCTTCGGCCAACGTCGTGAAAATGAAATCGGTGTGCTTTTCGGGCAGGAAGTTCAGGCGGGACTGCGTGCCCTGCATGAACCCACGCCCGTTCCAGCCCCCGGAACCCAAGGCAATCTTGGATTGGGTTATGTGGTAACCGGCCCCCAGGGGATCGGTGGACGGGTCCAGAAAGGTGTCGATGCGCCGAAACTGATAGTCCTTCAGCAATTGCCAGTCGGTCCCACGGCTGTTGAAAACAGTGGCGATCAGACCCACGACAGCAGCAATAACGGCGGCAAAATAGGCCCAGTGAACCCCTGCCAGAAACATCAACCCACCTCCTGCGGCCAGAAGCAGGATAGATGTGCCGAGATCGGGCTGTTTCAGAACCAGCAATGTAGGCAGGATGATCAGGACAACCGGGATAAGAACCCAAAGCGGGCGGGATGTTTTATGCGAGGGAAGCCAGTCGTAATAGGCCGCAAGCAACATGACCAGCGTGACTTTCATGACCTCCGAGGGTTGCAGGCGCATGAACCCAAGGTCGATCCAGCGCTGCGCACCCATTCCGATGGTGCCGAACAGTTCAACAAATACCAGCAAAGCCACCGAGCCGAGATAGGCCAGCACCGACATGTTGCGCCAGAACCAGATCGGAACCAGTGCGATGATGAACATCACTGCCAGACCAAGCCCGAAACGTTCCATCTGCGGCTCGGCCCAGGGCGTCCACGAACCGCCCGCAACGGAATACAACATCAGAAATCCCGCGCTGGCGGTGCTGATCAACAGCAACGTCAGCGGCCAGTTCATATACAGGAATTTGCGAAACCCCGACGGCGTGGATTTGACGGCATATTCAAGATAGCTCATGCACGGTCCTTTCCATCCGGTCGCGCCTTGGGGCGTTTTTCACCCTCCAGCCGTTTTTGCTGTTCTTTGATGTGTTCGCGGTCGGCGACGGGGTAGGCTTCAAGCGGCGGAGTGCCGTCATAAAGAGCTTGCAGCATGATGTCGCGTGCAATCGGGGCTGCGGCCGTGGACCCGCCGCCGCCATGCTCAACAACCACGGCTACGGCGTATTTCGGGTAATCAAACGGTGCAAAGCAAACGAACAGTGCGTGGTCGCGGCGTTCCCACGGCAGGTCCTCGTTGCGGATCACGCCTGCCGCCCGTTCGGCCTTGGTGATGTTTCGAACCTGGCTGGTTCCGGTTTTCCCTGCCATCCGGAACTCATCCGCGATGATGCGGCTTCGATATGCCGTGCCCCGCCTGTCATTCGAGACCGAGAACATGGCCTTGCGGACCTGTTCCAGATTGTAGGAATTGAGGCCCAGTGGCTCTCCAGCGCCCGAGGGTTGTTCAACACCGTCGATCGAGCGCACCAGGCGCGGCGTGACTGCACGACCGGTGGCGATGCGGGCGGTCATCACAGCCAGTTGCAGCGGCGAAGCCAGCATGAAGCCCTGACCGATGGACGCGTTTGCCGTATCGCCCACAAGCCACTCCTGACCATACGTGCGCTGCTTCCATTCCTGATTGGGGGCCAGCCCATCTGCCACTGCAGACATCGGGATATCATGCTTGACCCCCAGTCCCAAAGTGCGGGCCATGTCAGAGATCTTGTCGATGCCAACCCGCAGAGCCACGTCATAGTAATAGACATCGCAGCTGCGTTTCAGCGAGAGGTTGAGGTCGACCGTCCCGTGCCCACCACGTTTCCAGCAATGGAAGCGACGACTGCCGACCTTCAGGTGCCCGGGGCAGTACACGGTGTTGCCGGGGGAGACTACGCCAGCTTCCAACGCGGCCAGCGCGGTGACCATCTTGAAGGTCGATCCCGGAGGATATGTGCCTTGCACGGACTTATTCGCCAGCGGACGATACTTGTCTTCTGTCAGTGCCCGGTAATCGGCGACCGAAATGCCGCGAACAAACAGGTTCGGATCAAAACTGGGTGCCGAGGCAACCGCGCGCAGGTCGCCGGTTTCGCAGTCTATGACAACTGCGGCCGCACTTTCGCCCGCCAGTCGCGCCTGTGCATATTGTTGCAGTTCAGCGTCGATGGACAGTTGCAGATCTGCCCCGGGTTGTCCTTCCTGCCGGTCAAGCTCGCGCATGACACGCCCCGTCGCGTTGACCTCGACCCGCTTTGCACCGGCTTTGCCGCGCAGTTCGATTTCCTGCTTGGCCTCAAGGCCGACCTTTCCAATCTGGAACCTTGGGATGCGCAATACCGGCTCAGGGTCTTCGATTTTGCTGAGGTCATAGTCGCTGACCGGGCCGACATAGCCGACGATATGGGCGAAATCCTCGTATCGTGGGTATTGCCGCGTCAGGCCGACCTCGGGCGTTACGCCCGGCAGCGCCGGAGCATTGACCGCAACCTTCGAGATATCCTCCCACGTAACCTGATCCGCCAGCGTCACCGGCAGAAACGGGGCCGAGCGGCGCATTTCAGTCCTGGCGCGCTCGATCTCATCTTCGTTCAGAGGGATCAGTTCCGACAGTTTGGCGATGACTTTTTCCACGTCATCGGCATCCTCACGCACAATGACGATGCGATAGGAAGGTGAGTTCTGGCCGATGATCTGACCGTTCCGGTCATAGATACGCCCACGGGTCGGTGGGATAAGCCGGATGTTGATGCGGTTTTCTTCGGCCAACAGGCGATATTCGTCGGCCTGTTCTACCTGCATGAACCGCATTCGTGCCGCCAGACTGCCTATGAACACCGCCTGTAGACCACCCAGCAACAGCGCTCTGCGTGGCAGTCGCTTATAGGCAAGGCCCTGGGATTTGGATTTGCGCTGTTTCATGCCCGGCTTCCCACAGCGCTGACATCAGCAGCGGATATGCGGCGGACTCCCAACGCGCTTTGGCTAAGCAACACGACCAACGGGTAGACAGCGACCGTCAGCACAAGCTGAACCACGACCGGCCCCAGTGCAGCCTGCTGCACGGACATCACCGTTAGTACTAACCTGTTCATCAAGATGACCGCCGTGATCACAATGCCGACAGACATCCACTCCCCGGCAAATCCCGCATCCCTCATACCCAAAGCCGCTGACCGCAGATAGGCCGACCCGACTACGGTCAGCGCTGCCAATAGACCCGGTGGACGTTGCAGCAGAAAGTCGGCCATCAGCATGACAAGCGCGACCAAAACAGTCGGGACGTAATCGGGCCGCCGCAACACCCAGGCAAAAGTCAGGGCAATCAGGACGTCGGGAAAAGGCCAACGATCGGGTTGAGCGTCCAATGGCAACAGGTGCAGAAAAAGCACAGCAAAAGCTAGCAAGGCATAAAGGCTGCGCATGGCCCAGATTTGCGAGGTCGGTCTATCCATCGCTGACCTCATCCGGGGTCAATGCCACCTCTGGGCGGGTGGGGCCTACGATACTGCCCGGATCCTGAATGGGCGGAGCCGAGTGAAACCGCAGAACCCTGAGAAACTCGAGCCTTTCGAAATCTGCCGACAGTCGGACCCGCAGGCGCCCCCCTGGGTCTGCCGCGATTTGACCGATCAGCAGGCCCGCAGGAAACACGCCGCCATCACCCGAAGTGATCACCCGGTCACCGGGGCGAACCAACTCGCGGTTCTCAAGAAACTCCACCGCGGGCGCGGGGTTGTTGTCGCCTTTGATCAGAGCGGTCTGCCCAGAAGGTTGAATGGTTGCGGGAATGGCGCTGGTCGCGTCCGTCACAAGGATCACGCGTGCCGTGTCAGGGCCAACACCTGATATCCGGCCCACCAGGCCAATGCCGTCCATCGTGGCCCATCCATTTACGATCCCGTCACGCTCTCCGACATTCAGCAGAACGGATTGCCGGAATGGCGACCCGCTGTCGGCCATGACAACGCCGGTGATGTAGGTCAGACGAGGGTCAAGGCGGACATTGTTCAGATCCAGCAGTCGCGCGTTTTCCTGTTCAAGCTGCAAAGCAGCCTCTTTCCAGGCGCGCATTAGGCGCAGTTCGCTACGCAGTTCCCTGTTTTGCTCGCTCAGGCGCTGATAGCTTTGGAAGTCACGCACCAGATTGACGGCGGCAGTCACCGGGACCATGGCCCATTCCATCGATGGTACAACCGAATCCACGATTCGCGCGCGGAACCGTTCTACGCGCGGGCTGTCGATCCGCCACAAAAGGAAGATACCAAGCAGGCACAACACAACGATCCCCAGCAACAAGCGTCGCAGGGGGGTCGTGTACTCATCGCGCTGTGATCGGTCTATTGCCACAGGTTACCTTCCCGTGCTGCTCGCGCCGATATAACCCTATCTTCCGAGGGTGCGCGCCTTAGCTTTCGTAGTCAATCGCGTGGCGCAGCTGTTTTTCATATTCCAGTGCCTTGCCGGTGCCCAAAGCCACACAATTCAGGCTTTCGTCCGCAATGGAAACCGCCAGGCCTGTCTGTTCGCGCAGGGCCAGGTCCAGATCGCCCAGCAGCGCACCGCCACCGGTCAGCATCACACCGCGGTCGACAATGTCCGCAGCCAAGTCGGGCGGCGTTGTCTCAAGTGCGGTCATAACCGCCTCGCAGATCTGTTGCACGGGCTCTGACAACGCTTCGGCTATCTGGGCCTGGCTGATCTCGATTTCCTTGGGCACGCCGTTCAACAGGTCACGCCCCCGGATATGCATCGACTGACCGCGCCCGTCGTCGGGCATGCGGGCGGTGCCGATGGTTGTCTTGATGCGCTCAGCCGTGGATTCACCCACCAGAAGGTTCTGTTGGCGACGCAGGTAGGAAATGATGGCCTCGTCCATCCGGTCACCACCAACACGGACCGAACGGGCATAGACAATGTCGCCCAACGACAGAACCGCAACCTCGGTGGTGCCCCCGCCAATATCGACAACCATGTTGCCGGTCGGGTCGGTGATCGGCATGCCGGCCCCGATCGCGGCCGCAATCGGTTCGGCAATCAGGCCCGCGCGACGGGCACCTGCTGACAGGACCGACTGACGAATTGCGCGCTTTTCGACCGGGGTTGCGCCATGGGGAACGCAGACAATGATCTTGGGTTTCGAGAAAGTCGAGCGCTTGTGCACCTTGCGGATGAAGTGCTTGATCATTTCTTCGGCAGTATCAAAATCGGCGATCACACCTTCGCGCATCGGACGGATGGCCTCGATCGAACCGGGTGTCCGACCCAGCATCAGCTTTGCATCTTCGCCAACGGCCAGAACTTTCTTCACACCGTCCTTGACGTGATAGGCCACAACCGAAGGTTCAGACAGGATGACACCGCGCCCCTTGACGTAAACCAGCGTGTTTGCTGTTCCAAGGTCGATAGCCATGTCCGCTGTGAACAGGCCGCCCAGATTGCCAAAGATCCCCATGTTTTCCCTGATCCTGTAATGTCGGTTTTCTACTGCCCGCGACTCGACGGTTTCGGGACGGATGACTTATAGGGTGCCATCACGCCCGGTAAAAGGGCTGATTCCGCGACAATCAGCACCTTTCCGCCTTATTGAATGGGACTTTAGAAGGCAAAATGCTCTCTTATCAACACATTTACCACGCCGGGAATCTGGCGGATGTCCAAAAGCACGCATTACTGGCGTGGGTGCTGGATTATCTGACACGCAAAGACAAGCCGCTCAGCTATATCGAGACGCATTCCGGGCGTGGGTTGTACCGGTTGGATGCAGACGAATCCGTTCGGACAGGAGAGGCAGCGGCAGGGATCGGTCGCGCACAGCGGGAAGGGTGGTTCGGGCCCGACCACCCGATGGCGCAGGTCCTGAAGCAAGTACAAACCCGGTACGGCGACATGGCCTATCCTGGATCACCTATGATTGCCGCGACTATGTTGCGGGAACAGGACAGTTTGCACCTCGCGGAACTGCACCCACAGGAATTTGCGGCCCTGTCGTTGGCGATGTCGCCGTTTGGGGCGAAGGTCTATCAGCAGGATGGGTTCGATCTGGCACAGTCTTTGCTGCCTCCGACTCCGCGTCGGGGCATGATGCTGATTGACCCCAGTTACGAGGTGAAAACCGATTACGACCGCATGCCCGGCATAATCGCCAAGCTGCACCGCAAGTGGAATGTGGGCGTGATTGCCCTTTGGTACCCGATCCTGACAGATGAGAGGCACGTCAGGATGGTCGCCGCTTTGAAGGCTCAGAATATGCCGAAATCTGTGCGTCATGAGGTCCGCTTTCCCGCCGCGCGCGAAGGGCATCGGATGGTGGGGTCCGGGATGTTCTTTGTGAATGCGCCATTCGGATTTGCCGAAGAAACGCAAAAACTGGATGCGCTGTTTTCCGGTCTCGGCTGACACCAGACGACATGTTGAAGGCGCACGCCACCTCGCCGATACACGCCTTGCATGTACCGATTAAAATTCTTGTTCGGTCAGGGCATGCGGCACTAGACTTGGCGCTGGGGGGATCGCAATGAATCGCAGACTCGCAGCAGTTCTGGCAGCAGACATGGTGGGTTACAGCCGCCTGATGGAAGCGGATGAACAAGGCACCTTGGCCCGTTTGCGCACTCATAGGATCGAATTAATCGACCCGTCGATCGAAAAAAACCGAGGCACTGTTATCAAGACAACCGGCGATGGGATGTTGGTCGAGTTCACCAGCGCCTGCGATGCCGTGGCTTGTGCCGTCGAAGTCCAGAACCGGATGTTTCGCAGAAATGCAGATGTGCCTAAGGATCAGCGCATCCAATTTCGGATCGGCATCAATCTGGATGAAATCATCTTTGAAGACGGGGATATTTTCGGCAGTGGGGTCAATGTGGCCGCGCGCCTGGAACAGTCTGCCTCTCCTGGTGACGTGTTGATTTCCGGCGCGGTGCACAACCAGGTGACCAGTCGGCTGGATCTTCGCTTTCAGGATCTGGGGGAGATTTCGCTCAAGAATATTTCCCAGCCGGTTCATGCCTTCCGCGTTGAACTGGACGCGCCTGCTGCGGCGGCTGGTGAAAATTCCAAAGAGGACGGCTCAACCAGAGTCGTCAAACCGACAATTGCGGTTCTGCCGTTCGAGAACATGAGCGGCGATCCCGAACAGGAGTTCTTCGTCGACGGTTTGACTGAAGACCTGTTAACCGAACTCAGCCGTCGGCACGAGTTGTTCGTGATTTCGCGCAATTCCAGTTTCGTCTACAAGGGGCAGGCCGTGAACCTTCGCCAAGTCGGCGAGACTCTGGGCGCGCAATACATCGTCGAAGGCAGTGTGCGCAAAGCCGGAAATCGCCTGCGCGTCACGGTACAGTTGATCGACAGTCAGAACGACGCCCATATCTGGGCCGAGAAATACGACCGTGACCTGGATGATATTTTTACCATCCAGGACGAGGTCACTTCGGCAGTTGTGGCGACACTGCCGGGCCGCATCGAAGCGTCGCAACAGGAAGACTTAAAGCGAAAGACCCCTTCAAATTTCGCGGCCTATGAGTGCGTTCTGGCCGCAAAGGTTCTGCACCACCGCAGCACACGTGAGGACAATGCCGAAGCGATGAAACTGATCGAGCGGGCCATCGAACTGGACCCGGAATATGCTCATGCCCATGCCTGGCGCGGTTGCATTCGCGGTCAGGCCTGGGGGTACGGCTGGGCCGAGGACGGCGAGGCGATGAAGATGCTGGCGTTGGATTCGGCCAAGAAGGCGGCGTCACTGGACGATAACGATGCCGACGTACACAGGTTGATGGCGGCGGTGGAAATTTTGCAAAATGACCTTGGGCGCGCCCGCTACCATCAGGAACGCGCGCTGTCTTTGAATCCAAACTACGATTTGGTCGTGGTGCAGATGGGAGAGTTGCTGACCTGGTCTGGTCGGCCCGAGGAAGGCGCCGAGTGGATCGAAAAAGCGATGCGTCTGAACCCCCATCATCCGGCCCGGTTCTGGAGCCATTTGGGCAAAGCCCATTTCGGCGCAAAGCAATATGAAGCTGCGATCGAGGACTTTTCGCGCTTGCCGGCATTGGATGTGGTTCAGCACGCCTATGTTGCGGCGTGTCACAGTTGGCTGGGCAACGAGGCCAAAGCCCGCCAACATGTCAAGGAAATCCATGTGTCACAGCCGGATTTGACTGTTCAGGACCTTGTCGCGAACCTTCATTACGGACGCGAAGAGGATTTGCAGCATCTTATCCAGGGGCTGGCTAAGGCCGGATTGTCCTGAGGTAAAAAACGGCCCGGAAGTTCGGGCCGTTTTCTGGAGCTTCGTCGATCAGGTCAGGTCTTTATAGCTGATCTCGCGCGCATCTGCGCCCGGTCCAGCCTTTTCACGGCGCACGATCAGGCGGTTGAGAGCGTGGATATAAGCCTTAGCTGACGCCACGACGGTATCGGTGTTTGCCGACTGGCCTGTTGCGATCATGCCATCCTCTTCCAGGCGCACGGAAACCGTTGCCTGCGCGTCCGTGCCCTCGGTTACGGCATGAACCTGATAAAGCTGAAGACGCGCCGTGTTGGGATAAATCGCACGAATCGCCTTAAAGGTTGCATCCACCGGGCCGTCGCCATGTTCGGTGGCGATTTTGTCCACGCCTTCAACTTCCAGCTCGACCGTCGATTCCGCCTGACCACCCGTGCCGCAAGTCACCTTCATCGAAACCAGTTGCAGGTGGTCGTCAGCCTCGTCCAGCGTCATCAGCGCAATGAGATCGTCGTCGAACACCTCTTTCTTGCGATCCGCCAGATCCTTGAACCGGACGAAGATATCCTTGAGTTGGTTGTCACCAACCTCAAACCCCAGCGTTTCGAGCTTGTCGCGCAAGGCTGCGCGGCCCGAATGTTTGCCAAGCGGCAAGGATGTTCCCGACAGACCAATGTCCTCAGGACGCATGATTTCAAAGTTTTCGCGGTTTTTCAGCATCCCGTCCTGATGGATGCCACTTTCATGGGCAAAAGCGTTCTTGCCGACAATTGCCTTGTTGAACTGCACCGGAAAGCCCGAGACCGTCGCGACCCGACGCGAGATGTGCATGATCTTGGTGGTGTCGATGCCAGTGTGCCACGGCATGATATCGTTGCGCGTGCGCAGTGCCATGACCACTTCTTCCAGCGCCGTGTTGCCTGCGCGTTCGCCCAGACCGTTGATGGTGCATTCAATCTGGCGCGCACCGCCTGCGACAGCGGCCAGCGAGTTCGCGGTCGCCATGCCAAGGTCGTTGTGGCAATGGGTGGCAAAGATCACGCCATCCGCCCCCGGCACCGTTTCGATCAGCCGCTTGATTAGGTCCGCGCTTTCCACCGGAGCGGTATAGCCCACCGTATCCGGGATGTTGATCGTGGTTGCCCCGGCCTTGATCGCGATCTCGATCACACGACACAGGTAATCCCATTCGGTTCGGGTCGCGTCCATCGGAGACCACTGCACGTTTTCGCACAGGTTGCGCGCATGGCTGACCGTTTCGTGGATCTTGTCGGCCATCTCGTCCATCGTCAGATTCGGGATGGCACGGTGCAGCGGTGAAGTGCCGATGAACGTGTGAATGCGGTTCTTCTCGGCGTGTTTTACCGCCTCCCAGCAGCGGTCGATATCGGCAAAATTCGCGCGGGCCAGACCGCAGATGCGGCTGTTTTTCGACCGTTGTGCAATTTCGGTCACAGCCTTGAAATCGCCTTCCGACGCGATGGGGAAGCCGGCCTCGATAATATCGACGCCCATGTCGTCCAGCAACTCGGCGATCTCGAGCTTTTCGTCATGGGTCATGGTGGCGCCGGGGCTCTGCTCGCCGTCGCGCAAAGTGGTATCGAAGATCAAGACGCGGTCTTGGTCGGTCACGTTGGTCATGGGGTTCTCTTTCTTCTTCTGTCCTAAAGCCTATGGCGCGCTGGCGTCCTCCTCTGAGCGGGCGCGCCGGATGGCACGCTCAGAGGCGGATTAGGATCAGTAGGCCACGCAGCGACGCACCGCGAAGGGCGGTGTCGACACAAGGGATATCTGCGCGGTTGATCATGGGATAGAGGTTATACAGAGCCCGCCGGGAATGGAAAGAACCAATTTGCAATACGCGAACTTCTGGCAACTGCCCTTTTTTGACAGCCTTGATTGTTCGCACAGCGCCGCTAGCTGGTCACGGATGGAAACTGCATTGATAATTGGTGCTTCTGGCGGAATTGGCGCAGCTGTTACCGGACGGCTGGTTGAGCAGGGCGTTTCGGTCACGCGTTTGTCCCGGTCGGAGGACGGCTTTGACCTGACTGATCGGGACAGGACGATGCTGATGCTTGAAAGCCTGCCAGACCAGTTTGATCTGATTCTGGTGGCTTCGGGCGCGTTAGAGATAGACGGCGCTTTGCCGGAAAAGACCATTCGGGCGATTTCAGCCAAAGCCATGATGGATCAGTTTGCGTTGAATGCCGTTGGTCCGGCATTGGTGCTAAGCCGCGCGTATCAGCTGTTGCCGCGACATAGACGATCTGTATTCGCGGTGCTTTCGGCGCGGGTGGGATCAATCGGGGATAATCGGACAGGTGGTTGGATCAGCTACCGTGCGGCTAAGGCAGCGGTCAATCAGGTCGTCCATACCGCCGCAATTGAATTGGCCCGAACACATAAACAAGCAATTTGCGTCGCCCTTCACCCCGGCACGGTAAAAACAGAGTTCACGAACAAATACCTGGGTCGTCATCCTGCCGTCGAACCTGAAGCAGCCGCCGACAACCTGTTGAACGTGATACGCGGGTTAACGCTGGCTGATACCGGTGGGTTCTATGATTGGGCCGGTAAGCCGGTCCCGTGGTGAGCCCTCACCCGTCCGAGCTTCCGGTTGCCTCAGTATTTGCATCCGGGCCGGGTTGCGGGGCAGGGGTGTCAGCGTCACTCTGCTGGTCCGAGGTCTGGTCCGGCAACACGCCGTTTTCCCAGACACCGCTTTCCTCCTGGCCGTTGGCATAGCGCATCGTCCCACTGCCCTGCCGTTTGTTGTCGACAAAGCTGCCCTCATACACGTCGCCGTTCGAGTAGGTGGCGGTACCCACGCCGTTGATTTTTCCGTCCGACCAGTCGCCCGAATATTTGAACCCGGCGGGGGTTACGATTTCGCCTTTGCCATGCCGTTTTCCGTTCTGGAAATCACCGATGTAGACCGTGCCATCGGAATAGGTCGCCTTGCCTTTGCCCTGACGCACACCTTCAACCCAGTCGCCGTCATATACCGAGCCATCTGCGCGCGTAACCACACCTTTGCCGTGGCTTTGCGCGTTTTTGAATTGGCCTTTGTAGATCATACCATTGGTATACGTGGCCGTGCCTTGACCCTCGATAACACCCGCGATCCATTCGCCTTCATAGGTCGATCCGTCCGGATAGGTGATGCTGCCGTTTCCTTCGGCCAGATCGGCAACGAAATCGCCGACATAGACAGAGCCATCCGGATAGGTCACTTCGCCTAGGCCTTCAATCTGCCCGGCGTTCCAGTCGCCGGTATACACAAAGCCGTCTGTTCCGGTGAACGTTCCTTTGCCGTGGCGACGGTCGTCGACAAAATCGCCTTCGTAAACATCCCCCTGCGCGTGGGTCACTTTGCCCTTACCGTAGCGGCGCCCTTCTTGAAGTTCGCCTTCGTATATATCGCCATTGGAATAAGTCAGGCTGCCCGTCCCGGTGATCTGGTCGCCGGACCAATCCCCTGAATACACCATTCCGTCGGGCATCGTCTGCGTGCCGGTTCCATCGCGCAAACCTGCGTTGACGTCGCCGTCGTAAACGCTGCCATCCGTATAGGTGATCCTGGCCTTGCCCTGCCGCTCACCGTCGACCCAGTCGCCATCATAGATATATCCGTCGGGAAAACTCAGCACGCCTTTGCCATGTCGCTGAGCGTTCCTGAACTCACCCTCATAGCGCGTGCCGTTCGCGAATTCAGCGATGCCGGTGCCGTTGATTGACCCTTTGGACCAATCGCCCTCGTAGCTGCTGCCATTGGCATAGATGATCTTGCCGCGCCCTTCGGGCTGACCCTTGGCGAACATGCCTTCGTAGACTGACCCGTCGGGGTAGCGTGTCGTACCCTGACCCTGAATTTCGCCTTCTACCCACTGCCCCGTGTATTCAAACCCATTCGGCAGCCGATACGTTCCTGTCCCGTGCCGCAACCCGTTCTCGTAAGTGCCTTCATAGACACCGCCAACTTCATCATCCTTGACGATGACAGTCCCGTCCTGCGCGAAAGCAGTGGCAGCTGCCAGGCTCATCCCCGCTGCCAAAATTGAGTTTCGGATCACGTTCATTTCTGGTCCTGTCTGCCCGGTCGTCGCTGGTGATATCTCTTGCGCAAAACTAAGGTACCGTTGCAGGCAGAGCAACGGCTTTTGCCGCATTGGTCTTTTACTCGCGCGGTGATCTGCTAAATGGCAATAGGACTTACGAGGCAAGAGGGCAGCATGGCCGACCGTTTCCGCATCACTCTGGCGCAACTGAACCCGACCGTTGGCGATATCGAAGGCAACGCAGCAAAGGCCTTTGCGACATGGGAACAAGGCAAGGCAGCGGGCGCGGATCTGGTGGCTTTCCCCGAGATGTTCATCACCGGCTACAACACGCAGGATCTGGTTCTCAAACCGGTATTCCACCGCGCAGCCATGTCTGCGGTTGAAGCGCTGGCTGCAAAATGCGCCGAAGGTCCTGCAATTGCCATAGGTGGTCCCTGGGTCGATGATGGAAAGCTGTACAACGCCTACCTGATCCTGAAGGGTGGCCGGATCACCAGCAAGGTTCTGAAGCACCACCTGCCGAACGAGACGGTGTTCGACGAAGTGCGCCTTTACGATGCGGGACCTCTGGGTGGGCCGTATTCGGTAGGGAATTTCCGGATTGGCAGCCCGATCTGCGAAGACAGCTGGCACCCGGACGTGGCAGAAACGCTGGAGGAAACCGGGGCCGAGTTTTTGTTGGTCCCCAACGGGTCGCCCTATTTCCGGGATAAATACGATGTGCGGTTGAACCATATGGTCGCGCGCGTGGTCGAAACGGGACTGCCACTGATTTACCTGAATATGGTTGGCGGGCAGGATGATCAGGTCTTTGACGGTGCCAGTTTTGGCCTAAACCCGGGCGGGGAATTGGCGTTCCGGATGCCTGTTTTCGACGAGCTACTCTCTCAAGTCGACCTTGAGCGCGGCGAAGACGGCTGGCGGATCGCATCAGGTGAAATCGTGCCCCAACCGGATGAGTGGGAGCAGGATTACCGCGCGATGGTGCAGTCTCTTCGCGACTACATGGGGAAAACCGGTTTCAAAAAGGCGCTGCTGGGTTTGTCCGGCGGGGTTGATTCCGCGCTGGTCGCGACCATTGCAGTCGATGCCATCGGGGCCGAAAATGTCCGCTGCGTGATGCTCCCGTCGGAATACACCAGTCAGGCCTCGCTTGACGATGCCGAGGCGGTCGCCAAAACGCTGGGCGTGCATTATGACTACGTGCCGATCTCGGACAGCCGTGCAGCCGTTACCAGCACTTTGGCACCCTTGTTTGCAGGGCTGGATGAAGGGTTGACCGAAGAAAACATTCAATCCCGCCTGCGTGGGTTGCTTTTGATGGCGATCTCGAACAAGTTCGGCGAAATGCTGTTGACCACCGGCAACAAATCCGAGGTCGCCGTGGGCTATGCCACGATCTATGGCGACATGAACGGCGGCTATAATCCGATCAAGGATCTTTACAAGACCCGTGTGTTCGAAACCTGTCGCTGGCGCAATGCCAATCACCGCAACTGGATGATGGGCCCTGCAGGCGAAGTGATCCGTCCCTCTGTCATCGACAAACCGCCCAGTGCGGAACTGCGCGAAGATCAGAAAGACAGCGACAGCCTGCCAGATTACCCGGTGCTGGACGGAATACTTGAGATCCTGGTTGATCTGGACGGATCGATCGCGGATTGCGTCGCCGCCGGGTACAACGAAGCAGATGCTCAGAGGGTCGAACATCTGGTCTATATCAGCGAGTATAAACGGTTCCAGTCCGCCCCCGGTACGCGCCTGAGCAACCGCGCGTTCTGGCTGGACCGGCGGTATCCAATTGTGAATCGCTGGCGCGATCGCCCCTGATTGCCGCAATTCGCGCGTTGCATTGGAAACAGTAAAGTTTCCCTCCTTTTGATTGTTTTCCGATTTCTCGTTTTGGGCCTGCCAGAGGAACAAAATCCGGCCTTTGACTTGTTGCAGTGACAACTTTCTGCCACATTTCAGCTTGAAAATTGCCCTATGTGGGGCGGATGCGACGCAATTCTCAAAGTCGCAAGCCGATTTTGATGAAGTGTGACGCATCCGGGGTTGGATGTCTGAGTAAATGGTTTGGTTTTGACATGTATAGTGAATATCAGAGATCGCATCATGCTCTTTTGAAACGGCGGACGATGGAATCTCCGCCGCAGGAGTTGGATGAGGAAAAGCTGGAAGCGGCGATTGCCGGTGTCCTGAATGAACAGCGGCTGTCCGACGAACAGGCAGCGGCGTCGCTTCGGGCTGAGTTTCCAAGCTTGTTGCCGCAGAAGGACGTAACCGCCCAGACCGTGCAAAAAGACACCGGGTTGACCGCGAAGCTGCGTCAGAAATGGGCGGAACTGTCCGGCGCAGCGTGATGTGCTGAGGATTTTCGATGCCGTTGGCGTCTGGGCCACAGGCGTCATAAATAGTGCCAACATTGCGACAATTCGTGTTGCCAAACTTCTAGACCTTGGTCCCCATACGGGTTCAGGCGACAGAGTAATGCATATTTATGACGGCACCAAAACCGAACCCCGTAGAATCCAATCTTGCCCTTCCCAAATCTGTTGATGTCGTCGTTGTTGGCGGCGGCATAATCGGCGTTTCAACAGCGCTGGAACTGGCAGAACGCGGAGCTTCCGTCCTTTTGTGCGAAAAGGGACAGATTGCGGCTGAACAAAGCTCGCGCAATTGGGGGTGGGTGCGTTTGGGTATGCGAGACCCCCGCGAAATTCCCCTGATGCAAGAGGCGTTGCGGATATGGCCGACCCTTGATGCCCGCCTGGATGGCAATACCGGATATACGCAATCCGGCATTCTTTTTGGCGCGTCCGGCAAGCGGGGCGAAGTCAATCTGAAGCGTTGGATGCGCCATGTAGAAGGATTACAGACCGGGGCAAAAATGGTGTCGGGACGCGAGTTGGCAGAGTTGTTGCACGGGCATGAAACCGGCCTGACATCTGCCCTGTACATGCCGCAGGACGGGCGCGCCGAGCCGCAATGGGCTGCCCCGGCCATAGCCGAAGCCGCACGGCGTCTGGGTGCTGTAATCATGACAGGCTGCGCCGTGCGAAGTGTAGACATTCAGGATGGGCGTATTGCTGGTGTATTCACCGAGCGCGGCAAGGTCGCCTGCGGGCGCGTGGTTCTGGCGGGGGGCGCGTGGTCGCGTTTGTTTGCGGGAAATGCAGGTATCAACCTGCCGCAGCTTAAGGTTCTGAATACGGTTCTGCGGACTTCTCCGGTGAAAGATGGGCCCGAAACTGCGTTATGGTCGGATGATGTTGCGATCCGAAAGCGCGCTGATGGGGGGCACACCATCGCGTCCGGACATCAGAACACGGTCGATATCGTACCGGACAGTTTCCGGCTGGGGTTGCAGTTTCGCTTTGCCTTTGCGCAGGAATGGAAATCCCTGCGCTTTCGCTGGTCAAATCAGTGGGCTATCGAGGCCCGTCAAAACAGAAGATGGTTGCCGACCGACATAACCCCGTTCGAGCTGTGCCGGGTTTTGGATCCTGAACCTTCGCAGAAGTTTTTGCGACAAGCCTGGGCCAGTGCACGAAAAGGATTTCCTGCTTTGCTGGACAGTGAAATCGTCCAAAGTTGGGCGGGTATGATTGATGTCACCCCCGACGCCATTCCCGTAATCTCGGGCGTGGATGACGTACCGGGTATGTATATCGCCACGGGCTTTTCCGGCCACGGCTTTGGCATCGGGCCCGGCGCCGGCCGCCTGACAGCGGACCTTGTCACTGATTCAACCCCTTGTGTGGATCCGACAGCGTTCCGTCTGTCTCGGTTCACTGACGGCTCAAAAGTGCGACCGGATCCGGGTTACTAGGGGCTTAGCCCATCATCTGATAGCTGACTGGAACAAAGCGGAAGCCCTCGCCCCGTGTCTCGACAAAGCCCGCGGCAGGGAAGGGCATGTGATATCCGATCATCTGCGAAGTTTTTGTAACCCGTGAGATAAGCACATTTAAATTATGTAAAACAGTGAATTACAGTTTTTCAATTCTTCCATTGACTTCCATTGACCTCCAATATGGGCGTACGTTATCGTACGCTCAGCGTACGCCTGGGAGGCACAAAGCGATGATTAACCAGCGGACTTATTCCGCCGCAATACGGCAGCGCGAGCAGGGCGTTCGCTTGCCGATCACACTTAAAGACACGCAGGTTCCGAACCTGACGTTGAAGATCAACGCGCAGTCGGAAGTCTGGCGCTTTCAATACAAGCCGAGGGGTACACGCCCGGACGGTCGACGCTGGCCGACGCGGACGCTCACCCTCGGATCACACGCCAACATGACACTGGAGGAGGCGAGGGCGTTGGCGGTGGCGGCTAAGGCCGAGGTCCGGGCAGGCGGCGACCCTGCGGAGGCGCATCGTCTAGCGGCGGCCCAGCGCGTCGCAGAGCGACTGGAGCGACGCACGTGCGCCGAACTCCTGCCTGCTTTCGTTGAGAACTTTCGGGCCCGACCCTCCAAATCCCAGGCAGGCCAGCAGCTTGACCGGGCCTATGTGGGTTCCATAGAACGCGGTGCTAAATACGTTCTCGAGAACTTGGGTGTGATGGGCCTAACGCCGGAGGGTATCACTCTAAAGCCGCTGCGCCGGCTCTTCAGCAATCGAGCCGGGACGACGTGGGCAATCCGCTTCCTCGCAATCCGGCGCTTCCTCGATTTTTGTGTCGCTGAGGAGCTAATCGACGTGAATCTCGCACTGCAGTTGCCGAGACCCGCGACCGGCGCGCCGAGACAGCGTGTCCTGACCGCGAATGAACTGCGGAAACTCTGGCATGAGGCCGAAGCTCTCGACGAGACGCGTCGGGACTTCTTGCGCTTTATGATCTGCGTGCCCTGTAGGATTAGCGAAGGGCTTTCCCTTTCGTGGGATCAGTTGGATGAGGGCTTCAACGAGTGGAGGCAGGCGGGCAGCATGACCAAGAATGGTCAGGAGCACGTGTTCGCGTTACCGCCGCAGGCTCAAGCGATCCTCCAAAGGCGGAAGTCGAAAGTCGGCGGAGCGCTGGTGTTTCCGAACTCGCGCGGCAAGCGCTTCTCGAGCCAGTCAAACTTAAACCGCGTGATCCACGAGCAGACCCCCTCGGTGACTGACTGGACGATCCATGACCTTAGGCGGACGTTCGCGAGCCTGCTCGGTGAGAGTGGTGCGAGCTTCCCCGAGAGCGTTGTCGATGCAGTCTTAAACCACAAGCAAAGCGCGACGCGCGGTGGCGTCCTTGGTGTCTATCAGCGCTCCGAGCGCCGACGTGAGCAAGCGGCGGTTATGATGGCTTGGGGTCATCTTCTTGAGCAGATCATCGAGAGCTCGGACGGAGTAAGCAATGTGGTAAGGCTGTCATGAAAGTTGATGTGATCAAAGGGATCCAGCAGCGCCTCGGCGTATCGCGCGAAGAGGCAGAGCGTTTGGCGCACCTACCCTTGGGTGAGGAAGTCAGCGCTGAAGATTTTTTTAAACTGGCTATGCTGGAGCTCGACGGCTCCGATCCGCCCAAGCTGCAGGCCGTGGTTGAGGCGCGCTATAAGGTTAGCCAAAGCGTCCTGCTCGAGCAGCGGCAAGTTGGGCAGCGGAAGGCCGCCGCAAAACGTAAAGCCAAACGACAGGCTGTGATCGATGAGGCGAAGGTCATCATCCGCCAGAACAGGAGCCTCGGTTTTGCCGGGGCGTTTAAGGCGGCCACAGACGCGCTAGGCAATGATGTGATCGGATCCCGACGCGCTGAAGTCGAGTTGAAAACCTATTTCCAAGACCTCGATTGACTGCTTCCTGTGAACTGGTCAATTTTCCCAGACTAATTTTGCCACCTAGCTGCTAGGTGGTAAAACCAACTGTTCCCTTTGGAAAATTTGTTCCCAAGATGGGTGGTCACTGAAACTAATACGGTGACGAAAATGAACTCTTACACCCTGCAACTCCCGGAGCCTTGCCCGGCTCGAGTGGGACGCGCTTACGGCGCTGAGCTGCTCACACTGGCGGGCTTCCAGACGACGGCTAAGTCGATCAGCAACTGGGCCCTCCCGACGGTCATGATCAATGGCCGCGCCACCTACGATACGCACGAGCTATTCGCCGAGGCCCAGCGCCGCGTCGATGTCGGCTCGGCACGCACACTCAACCGGAACAAGTGATATGACCAAGACAGAGCTAGACATCGCCGACCGCGTTAAGGCTGCCAGAATGCTCAGATGTGGGCTGTTAGTCCAATCGGAGAGCGATGCAATGGCATCCAAAAGGTCTGCGGCAAGATCAAAGCTCAGACCCCTCGCATAGTGTGGAGGCCGCATATCCCAAAATGAAAAGTGGAGCCCTCTTGGGCCCCAAGGACAGCACCAAAAGGCATCGTCAATGATGGTGCCAGTTTAACGCAACAGCCAATTTGAAGCCCATCGACATGAGGCCACCAACAGTATCGCGAGGACGCAATGATACAACAAGATTTATTCATCAACGGCTTCCCATCGGGCTCTGCTTGGGGCGCTGCAACCGCAGAGCGGAACTGGCTCGTGTGGCAAATCCAAGACACAGACAAAGTTCCCATCGACGTCGAGACGAGAGCCAACTCTGGGGCCAAGTCTGCAGCCACACTAACCTTCGATGAAGCCATCAGCCACGCGGGCAGGCTCAACGAGGGGGCAACGTTTGGACAAGATGGCTCGCACGGCGTGGGATACTTGCCTCGCACCGGATCAGCCCTCGTAATGATCGACTTGGACGACTGCATTTCAAATGGTAAACCTGTGGGTCGCGCAGCCGATCTGGCAGACCAACTCTGCACCTACGTCGAGTTCAGCGTGTCTGGCACGGGGTTGAGGATGATCAGGGCTCGAGGCGATCTCGGCTCAGAGTTCATCCACGAGGTGGATTTGGGCGACGGCTCCAAGGCTGGCCTATACGCCTCCGACGCACGCTTTGCAGCTGTCACGGGATGGAGCTATTTCGAGGACGATTGGGCCGTGACTGAGTGCAACTTAACTCCCCTCCGAGACGCCATCGGCCACGCCAAGTCCCCTAGAAAAGATACCGACGTGGACGGGGCCAAGCGTAAGACGGACCGCATTTGGAATGACCATTGGCTGAACGCCCTAAACGAGGACGCTCAGCGCGAGGCGGTAAAGGCCATGCTGACGACGCTCGAGGGCACGCCCTACCAAAACGAGCGCGATCCGTGGCGCGACCTCACATTCGCCTGCAAAGACCTCCAGATGCGGGTTGATTGGGATGTCTCGGAAATTTGGGATGAGTTTTGTCATCGCGGCGCAAACTACAATGCAGCTGGGAATGAAAGCCTCTGGTGGGAACGGGAAACAGAAGGCAGTCGGATCACCTGGCGTTCGCTAGTGGCCTGGGCAAATGAGAACGGTTTCGACAAGAAACCGTGGCAAGCCAAGGCCAAGACAACAGATCTCGGCAAGCGCTGGGCTGAGACCACAGCAGTTGAGAGCGCTCATGAGGTCTCTGAGCCGTCGGATAGCACTGAGGCCGCTCAAACCGTCTGCGTCGATCTTACAAGGCCTGCCGGGTTACTGGGGGAAATTATCGACCATGCCGAGGCGGTTTCCAATCGAAAGACGCGTTTCTTCGGTTTGGCCGGCGGCCTCGTGGCGCTGGCGGCCGTGTCAAAGCATCAGTTCGTCGTGGAGACCCCGCATCACGTAACGCCTTTGAATTTGCAGGTGCTGGTCGCTGCGCCGACCGGCTCGGGCAAAGAAGATGCACGGCGGATCGCTCGAGCGGCGGCCAAAATAGCCAGCATCCCCTTCATTAGAGAACCCGCATCAAGCTCCGCCATGCATGACACTTTGTCGGACCAACCTCGAGTGATTATGGCGGTCGATGAGTTTGGGCAATACTTGCAGGCCATGCAAGCTGCCAAAGGCCATGACTACCAGATGATCAACCTGACTATGCAGGCATTCACTTCGGCCACAAGCAGCATCCCCGCTCGGAAATACGCCAACTCTAAAAACAGTAAACCTGAGGTAGTTAACCCCTTTCTGATAGGGCTTTACACCACAACTGGGGGTGAGCTGGTCGAAGGTATGGGCAAGGGCAGCACAACAAGCGGCTTTATGGGCCGCATGCTGATCTTGTGGATGGATCAGACGCCGCCCCTCACAGACTTCCCCGGCGAAGCTGACGACAGTGCCATCGTAGACGCTATGCAGCGGATCGCAGACTGGCAGATGCCGGAGGGTGGTTTGAGCGACAATCGGTTCTGGTTCGGTGAGGGGGGCAAGCGGTTCTGGAAAATACCCCTGACGCCTGACGCCCTTGATTACTTCATGCACATTCGGCGTTTGTTCGACGAATGGATGAAGTCCGCTCCGCCGTCTGTGGCAGGCTTGTGGTCACGCGCCCTCGAGAACGCACTTAGGATTGCTGGCAGTGTCGCGCTGGGCAACGCGGCGTTGGACGATCAGATTTCGGAAGTCGTTGTCGATCTCGAGACGATCCAATATGCGGCTCGCTTGGTCGCGTTTACTATCCAGCGGTTTGCGCCCGAGGCGGAGGAACACACCGCCGTTGACAAGTTCGACAAAATCCAGAAACGCATCCTGAGGGCTGTGGCGAGGCACGCTGACGATGAGGGCTGGGCGAGGCAAACGGACGTTATTAAGGCGGTCAAGGGTAGCGACGCACCGTATCAGGTCGTCAAGTCAGAGTTCGAGGCCCTGATAGATCCAGACGCCTACGGAGAAATCATTCCGAGGGTAGACGGTGCAGGTGCTCCGACCATTCCTGCGATGGTAAGACTTGCGCGGGAAGGGGGAAGCATCGGAGGGAAATTGTCGAAAATCGTTTCCTTCCCCATTCCCAAGGGTCTCTGACATGAGGAGTGCTCTAGCTATCCGTACGCAAACCCTACGGCGTCCCTCCTGCCGTTCCCCACGAGGTTTAGCCATAAAAACATGGGCTAAAAGACTAAAAGGGGGAAACATATATGTGTATTAATCTATCTCTTTTTTTTCTTTGTCTTTGCGCCCTCGCCGATCTTTTCTTAGCTAACTCGATTTCCCCTTTTTTGGTAGAGCAGTTGGGGCGCGAGACCCGAAAACCGACCCCTTCGTCGACCATCAAGACCGCCGCCGCCGCACGGGTGTTGGCAGTCTGGTGTTTCGATCTCACCCAACCCCCTCTGAACGCTGGTCGTCACGGCTGAAAGACTATCCAGTCAAAGACCCCCCCTCGACCAAAAGGCCGGGTGCCTGCTTGGCAGAGCGCCTCGCAAAATTTTTTTCTCGGAAAACCCAATTGAGGCTGTAATGCATCCCCAGCTCGATTGCTTATCAGACCGACCGGGCGACGCCGCGTGATTTCGGACAAATGCGCTTGCTGCGATTTGCGTGCTCTTGGTCAAGCCAGAACAGAATCAACATGGACAATCTTCCTGCCGCCTTTAAATCAGGGTTCCAATTTGAACGGAAGCTGCCGCCCGATTATCCGCCTAATGTGCAGAACACGTCATTCGACACAAAGAATCAGATGGCCGATTTGAGCCCCTTGCGGGCTTTCAGAATACGTATCACAGACGGCGACAAAAGCTCAGTATAGCTTATGTCACAGCCCCATGTTTACGATTGCCGTTTGAGGTTAATATCCCAATGGCAAATCCAAGAAGAAGGGGAAGGCATGTTAAAAGCTTTTGCAAAAATCGTCCTGGCAGGTTTTGCGTTGCACGCCCCTCTATCCGCTTGGGGCCAACCGGCGTGTAACTTGGACGCGCTCATTCCGCTTCCTGATGTCGACTATCTTGTCGTGCAGGCCTCGGAGGACCCGGCCGCGCATTGCTCGGTCAACGGCGTGATCGGCGGCAGGATATATTTTGAGCTTCTTCTACCAGACGGCTGGAATGGCAAATTCGTCATGGGCGGCGGTGGCGGTTTTGTCGGATCAGTGATGAACACGGCGCTTCTGTACGGAGCGCTCCAATCTGGCTATGCGACGGTCGGCACCGATACCGGACATCAGGGACATCCCGCAGATGCCAGCTGGGCTCTTAACGATCTGGAGGCCTTGGTCAATTTTGGACATCTGGCAGTACACCGAACGGCGGTTACGGCCAAAGCCCTAATAAACTCCTACTACGAGACGCCGATCTCCCGCAGCTACTTTACGGGCTGCTCGCGTGGCGGAGGTCAGGCTATCATGTCCGCTCTACGTTATCCCGAGGATTTTGACGCGGTCGCCGCAGGGGCCTATGCCATTGATTGGACAGGGATAGCTATGCAGGCGATCAGCATCAATCAGGTGATGTACCCTGATCCCAAGGACTTGGAGCAAGCGGTTGTCGGTCGGGAAGCCCAAAAATTGGTCGAGAGTTCTTATCTGGCTGCTTGCGACGTGCTTGATGGGCTCGAGGACGGTATTCTCAATGACCCGCGTCAGTGCCAATTCGACGTGACCAGCCTGCAATGCGAGGCTGAAAAAACCGGAGACTGTTTGAGCGTGGAGGAAATAGCGGCATTTAAAGTTGTCTACGAAGGACCAAAGGACGCTGACGGAAATCAACTTTATTACGGATTTCCGTTTGGCGGTGAGACTGCCGAAGGCGGCTGGAGTCGTTGGCTGACCGGTGGACTAAAATATCAGGAAGCTGAAGGAGATTTTCAGGAAGGTGTCGGTTCTGGCGGTTTCGAGGCTCCGGTCTCGCCGAACGCATTCTTCAGCTTCGGCAATGGGATCATGCAGAATTTCGTTTATCACGACCCGACCTGGACATACGAGAATTTTGACTTCAGAACCTACGCGAGGGATTCGTCAGCAGCAGCGGAAACCTTAAATGCAACGAACCCCGATCTGTCCAAGTTTCGTAGGCGCGGTGGCAAGATGCTGTTGTATTCCGGCTGGTCCGACAACGCACAATCCGGGCTGGCTATGGTTGGCTACTATGACGACGTCCTGGCACATGATCCTAGTGCCGCTGAGGATGTACGACTGTTCATGATGCCCGGAGTGGAGCACTGTTTTGGTGGCCCCGGCCCGTCGTGGGTGAATTTCCTTACCGAGATCGACAACTGGGCGGAAACGGGTGAAGCACCGGACGAGATCATCGCCTATTGGCTAGACGATCAGGCTCAGCCAGTTGGGGCCAGACCCATTTGCGCCTATCCTGAATTAGCAAAGTATGACGGCAATGGTGACCCTCGGGACCCGTCGAGCTTTTCATGTCGTACCAGCGATTGACGCTGTTCGGGCGAATTTTGAATGACCGCTCCGTCCGCAGAGCAGACATTGACCAAAATTCGTTGAATGTCTGCTTTGCGGGCAATCGGACCCGTAAACCCGCCCTTATTTGGAGGAGCTAAGGAACGGCTGTTCTTCATGAACAGAGACGATTTCGAATTCGTCTGACAGCACCGTGCCGAGTTCGCAAGACAGATTAGGGAACATTAAGACCGGTTCACCGGTTCCGGCATCCAAGCTGGTAGCCGATATTGCAATGCGCTTTCAGCCGTTGGGTATCAGCAGTGGTCCAGTCCTCGGGGGCCGTGACCTCGACCCAGGGAGAGATGTAATCCTGCGCAAAATAGGCGTGGCCATGTCCTGGCGGCGTACCGAAAGATAACGCCATGTCGAGGGCCAACTGAAACTGCGTGACTACCGGGATGAAGACGAGGTGCTTTGAAACATCTTCGGCGGGAGGTTCGTTCATCCAGGGCGGTGATCGCCAAAGCGAGCTCGGATCATAGAAAACGATCGGATCGCTGGAATACTGCAGGAATACGATCCGCATCTCCCCCCAGTCCGCGATGGCTTGAGAGGCATCCGAGAAGTGTGACGCAAATCGGACGAACGATCCGTTCCCAATGATTGGAAGCACCCATGGACTGCCAGGTTCGCGCGCGTTCTGCGCTTGCTGCCAGAACCTTGACGGAAACGGCGGGCCGGCCCAAAAGGCCCCATCGATCGGGTCGTCGGCAAGGCGGAAGAAGTTTGTGGCGTACATCGACGACCAAGCACCAAGACTCAAACCGTGCAGGTAAAACCTTGGGCGGCGATCCTTTGGCAGCGTCCGCCAATAGGAGTGTACCACCTCGAGAAGCGCGGTTGCCTGATCGAGGCCGGTCCGGGTTTCCAGAACCAGTGCCAGCGGCGATTGTAGGTAGGAATACTGTGCGCTAACCGTCGCGATGTCGCCATTGTGCATGTATTCCACCGGATCGTGAGAACCCGGGTCCATCCAACCGGTTCCTGTAGGGCTAGTGACGATCAGAACCTCCCGATCAAAAGCCCTCAGCCGCTTAAGCTCGGCAAGTGCTAGTTCGGCCCGCTCTTGCGGTGACTCGCCGTTTGCCCGGCCGACATAGACCCGTATAGGGTCCAGCGCGGGCTTGCCTGTGAAGGTGGATATCGCTTCGGCGTCCGGGCCATCCAGGACGAAATCCCGGCCGGGCTGACCCATCGCGGCCCAGTCGATCAGAGACGCTTCGGAACCGGCCTGATCCGGTCGTTCCGGCAAGTCAGGCGCGTTATCAAAAAGCATCTGAGCAGCCTCGAAGCTTTCATCGAGGCCGGTGACCACCCGGTCGAAGATGCCGTCACGGGTGACAACGAAGAGCAGCAGGGCGACTGTCACAACCCCCAAAACATTGGCCCGGCGCGGCGGCATGAAACGATAGAAGCGGTCCCTGACCCATCGGAACAGGGTTGCCACGGAAGCGCCGATCAGAAAGAAAAGCACAAAGGTTCCAGCCCCTGTCAAAAGGATCTGCACCAGGTGCTTTGCATCTGCAGGTTCCATCCCCATCTTTGCGCGTAGCTCATTCTGCCATTCAAAGCTGAAGGTCAGGGCCCATATCGCAATTCCGGCGACAAGGGCTGCAAAGACAAGGTTGCCGACAAGCGCTAATCGTCCGCGCATGCGCGGCAAATCAGCGGCCAGCCAAATCAGTTCGAGCACACGCCCCAGAAGGTAGCCAAGCGCCACCAATATCCCGCCCAACAACCCCTGAACCAACGGCTCGCGCGGAATGAGCGAGGGGGTCAGTGAAGCCGCAAAAAACAGAAGACCCAAAAGGAGGCACGGGAGGGATATTCCGGCAATCAGTGGTCTTATCCACCGCACAATTTTTCCTCCACGTACCAAGACAACTCGAACAGTTTAGTGAAACGCGGCGCGATGGGCCATGCTTACTGTGCAAGTTCCGGGGTATCCCAAGCATCGGAGATATTACGGCCTATTTCCCCGGGGAAGCACATATGGTCGCAGAGATCTTGTCAGATTAAACCGGCTTGAGCCGGGCAGGGGCTTTGCTAGCGTCTCGCCATGACCAAGCACTCGCATTTATGTTTTTCAAAACCAGCCCTGAGATCATTCGTCTGGCGGTGATGTTGTACATCCGGTTTCCTCTTTCGCTACAGAACGTCGAGGATCAGCTGAACGGACGCGGCATCGACGTTAGCCACGAGACAGTGCGGTTCTAGTGGAAACGAAGCGGGCCGTCATTCGCCTCTGAAATCCATAGAATGCGAGTCCAGCAGTTGTTCGCATTCTCGAAATGGAAATGGCACGTGGATGTTCGGAAACAATCTGCATTAGTCCTACTGCGTAGTTCAGCTTATAGACCGTGACAAACTGAACATGGTTAGCTGCGGCTTTTGCGGTTTGGGAACGCATAACAGACCGGTTGGCAGGTTCTAAAAAAAACACGTTGTGCCGCGTGGATGCCTCTGTCCGGATCCAAGTGCACTGTGGCCAGTGCAGGGTTCTCAGTTTCCAGGCGATTCCCCGCAAAACGAGTTGCGAACACTCCTCAAAGCTAGTTGCCAAACAAGCGATGTCGGATCAGATTTTCGTTGACGACGCGAACCCTTGAGTTGATTTCTGAATAGCAAAATAGGCAAAGTGAAATGTTGTATCAATTGGCTGTTGGCTCCGCCATGACCCTGTTGTCCCTGATCTGCGGCGTATTGGTTTGGTGGGCCATGAACGAATTGGTTGAACGTATGGAATCTTGGTTGAAAGGTTCGACCACCCCTACCAAACCATTTCTGATTATCATGATGATAATACTTTCGGCGATGGCAATGGTAACCGTTGGGATCTGGCTTTGGGCGTTTGTTTTCAGATGGATCGGAGTGTTCTCGTCGCTGGAGGAAGCCTTTTATTATTCGTTGATTGCTTACACGACTCTAGGGCTGGGCGACGTGCTCGTCCCTATCGAGTATCGCCTTCTGGGAGGCATGACCGGAGCAAATGGTTTTCTTATGTTCGGCCTCATGACAGCCGCATTGACCGATTCATTGCGCTATATCCGAGATTGGCGGCTCTAACTATATAGGCCTTGTTAGAAGTGTATTGTCAGACTAACGGGAATTGCGACGTGCAGTGTGGTCCAGTACCCTCCCGCCGTGACACAACAATCTCCATTTGATACTAAAAACCAGCCCGGGGATAATCCATCTGGCAGTTATGATGTATTCGCGCCTTCCTCTTTAGCTGCGGAAAGTTGAATATCTACTGCATGAACGTGGCATCAATGTCAGTCACGAAACTATTCGATTTTGGTGGAACAGTTCTTTGGTCTATTAGTTACTAGTTCGAAATGGCTTGTTAGCCCCTTCCGAGTTGGTTTCAGTTTTATGTATGAGTGCCGATTGCAAAATGCAGTGTCTACCGAGGGCTAGGTTGTGGCAGACTTCTCTTATTCCATGTCGAAACGATAAATGCCATCCCAGTCAAAGTCTGGAGGTTTCGATGCAAAACTTTTACATCGTTGGACAAAGGTATCCACAAGAAGCTTGTTAGTGGCGATTTTACGATGCGACCGTAGCGCGTCTAATGCATCACTCCATTTTCCAGACTGATATAAGGTATAGCATACACGCCATTCTTCGAGTTCGCGTTCCGTGGTTGCCCTCTTCGAAAACTCACTCTTATCGTCTTTTTCTGCAATCAGTTCAAAGATACGGCTAGGTAAACTAGTTCCAGCAGGCACTACAAAGTCAACTTCGCGTAGCAGAAACTTGTTTTCAACGTGAACAGCTATAGCTGCCGATACAAGAATCCTTGTACCATAAACTTTGTTCAAGCTTTCCAGTCTGGAGGCAAAATTAACGGCAGCACCGAGAGCAGTGTATTGCAATCTTGAGAGGGACCCAACGTTACCTACGACTACGCGACCGGTGTGCAGACCGAAACGCGTGTGCAACGGACGTAACGGTAACGCTCCACCATCGGAATTGAGTTTCGCCTCAGCCTGTAAACACGCCAAAGCTGCACGGCAAGCATGAACAGGGTGATCAGTATCATCGAGCGGAGCATTCCATAGAGCCATAATGGCATCTCCAATGTACTTGTCCACTGTACCCTGATTACCGGATATTTCTTTTTCCATTACTTCGAAATACTCGGACAAAGCAGGCATTAGAACTTCGGGTTCAAGTCCCTCGGTTTGGCGCGTAAACCCTTTGAGGTCAGCGAACATGAGGGTCACGTCGCGCGTTTCTCCCCCAACGCTAATTCTTTCTGCTTTTGAAAGGATAGAGCGCACCAGCTCCTTTGGTACGAACGCACCGAAACTCGACAATCCTGCTTTCATACTTGCAATGGCTGCTCCAAGTTCGGCGACTTCCTGAATATTTGATTTAAGGTTCAAGTTCTCACTTAGTTCAAAGTTACTGACTTTTCTCGCTTCCGTCGCCACGCGCACAAGATTTTTACTCAATAGACGGGCGACAACAAAGGTAAATGCGACAGCCAGAACCAAAGCAAATACGCCGATTTGTATGGCACGAGTCGTGTTTCTTTTTATTTCTCCGATAAACTCATCTTCCGGCACTATAAGCCCGAGCGTAGGTTGGGCACCGAAGACTTCAGGGATTGGCATCACAGATGTGATATAGTTTCTCCCATCGGATGCTGGAGCTATGCGAAAAAAATCCTGCTGACTTGATCGCCATTTATCAATGACAGTGTCAATAATTTTGCTATTGCCTTCAATTGACTCGTTCGTACTGGAGCTCACGAAGCGCGGCTCTCCACCTTCGGATCGCGTGCTGGTGTACGAAAGTAGGCGACCTTCGCGATCTAGCATGAAAACCAAACCATATTCGCCGATCCTGATATCATCTAGGATTTGCGAAAGTGCCGATATTGTTATGTCGAGCGCAACGACGCCAAGCAATCTTCCTTCGTCGTCAACTACGGTTTTTGAGAACGTCGCACCCAGACGTCCTGTGCTCTCAAACTGATAAAGTGGCGAGACGTAAACGCCGCTTTGCTCTAACGCGCCGTGATACCAAGGGCGTGTTCGAGGATCGTAGACAGTGGTTCCACTAAGAAATGGCGTGGCCAGCGAACGGCCATTGGACCAAAAGTAAGTTTCCACACGTTCGCCAAATTGATCGGAAATTGTCCGTTGGACGCGATCTACTCCTTCCGGTACTGGCAAGGCGCTCGGTCCAAAAGTTTTCCAGTGTTTTGGAAGGTTTATATTCTGAAAAAAGTCTCCGGATTTTTCCTCGCCAAAATACAGGCCATAAAAGTGCTCATTGCCTTGCATCTGCGAATAGAGCACGTCCAAACCTGCACTTGAGCCAGCATCTTCCGAAAAATTGGAAAGAAAGACAGATGCAGAAGATACGACACTTCCCGCTCCGCGTATTACGGTTAACATCTCATCGACTGACTGACTTCTGGCCTCGGCCATCCGCTCTTTCGCGGTACGAATGGCGAGTTCTCTGTTGCCAAAATAAAGAATGGCAACCAGCATTGCTGTTACGACTAATGTCAGAAACGTGAATAACGTCGCAACACCGATATGGAGACGTACTTTCATACCGGCAATTAATTGAAATGTGGCAATAGAAGTCCAGCCGCTCGTCGTATCAAAAATGAAAATCTTGAAGAAATTGTTCCCTTAGGAAAAAAGTATTGGCATTAGTGTTCTTCCTTGGCTCCTTTAGCACTTTTGGTTCACCAAAACCTAATACTAAAGTACGGCATGAAGCGTGTCGCAACGCGACACAACCGGTGCCCAACGACGTTCCTCTCCATTATTGCTTTGGTGACAACTGTCGTCTTTTGGCTATAAAACTCAATTCAACAAACCCTAAGGTAGGTTCGAAACGAACATTTGGATGATAAATGCATTAGCAATATCGACAAAGAAAGCTGAAACCAACGGAAGCACAATGAAGGCAAGCGGAGACGGGCCGTACTTGTGCGTAACAGCAGTCATGTTTGCGATAGCCGTTGGTGTAGCTCCAAGAGCGAAACCCGCGAAACCAGCCGACATCACGCCAGCAAAGTAGTTACGCCCCATCGTTCGATAGACTACAAAAATAATGAAAACTGCAGCAGCGGCAGCTTGAAGCGTCATCGTAACGGCTAAAACCCCAGCGGAGCCCGCTAAAGTCCAAAGTTGCATACTCATTAGCGACATTGAAAGAAACACCGCTAGCGAAAAGTCTTGCAATAGTTGTAAAGAGGCGGTCCCCGTTGGTGTCTTGATCTTTGGAAAAACTCTGGGCGTCAGGTTTGCAAGTAAAATACCAGAAAGAAGGCATGGCACGAAGAGTGGCAAGTTTGCTCCAGTAAGTTCCAAGGATTCATCTGCAATGTAACCAATCACAATTGCAACATGTGTCCAAAGAATGGCTCTCATCATTCCTGGATTCGTCGGACCACCATTTGGATCGGTTGAAGTGACCAACTCACTGCCTTTTTCGTTGGAATTGGTAGCCGCAGTTATCTCCTTCGCACTTGGCTCTAGTTGGTCACGGGCGATCAAGAAACTGGCGATTGGACCACCGATCAGGCTTGCCATTATCAACCCGATCGTCGCAGCAGCGATGCCGAGTTCTGCCGCGCCCGCTACAGCGTATTGCTCTTCTACAACTGGGCCCCACGCTATGGCTGTACCGTGACCACCGATGAGAGATGTTGTCCCCATCATCACACCAGCCTGAGATGGCAACCCAAATAGTGAAGCTCCGAGAACGCCTATTCCATTCTGGATAAACATATACCCAATGGTCAAAACAAGCATAAGGCCCAGAAGTGGGCCGCCTTTAACTAGGTCTGAGAACCTCGCATTAAGACCAATTGTGGTGAAGAAGTAGATCAGCAAAGAGTCGCGCGAAGCCAGATCATAAACTACTTCTCGCCCGGTCACAGTCACCACGCCTAGCGTCACTAGTGCTGCCAGTAAGCCCCCTGAAACTGGTTCGGGGATTGAGTACTTGCGTAAAAGCTCAAACTGCTCTGTGAGCCTTGATCCGAGAAAGTACACAACGATACCCAGAGTCACAGCAATAAAACTGTCCACCACTATCGGTTCTGCCATGAACAGACTCCTAACTTCGCCGCACCACTATTCAGTCTTGAACGAGCTGCACAGACGCAACCAGAAAATATGGCCCGATGGTAGAGCATGATCGAACGAGGGTGCAACAAAACGATCCTGCAGCTAGATTTGGCTGATCCTGAAGACAAGTATCCAATCTATGAAGAATTAAAGGGTTATCGACGTGAAGTACTTGATCAAGTGCGCTGTCATTATCGACTTTCTTGCTGTTGCTGGAGCTCCTGCTATCGCGGACGAGAAAACACATTCTTACACCGTCTTAGGTCAAAAGAGGTCTCTAATCCTGCTCAGCTTCACTCACCGACAGTTCTAGAAAATTGCGGAAGAGGAAAATTTGTGGCCAGCCCGCCGAGTTCGGCCGTGGTAGACAGCAATTCTCTAGTTCATCTAGGAGGTCGATCGCTCCAGAGTGCCCCCGAGTTAAATCGCTGATAGCCGTAGTCAAACAGCGCCCGCATGTACTCTGGATCGAAAGGCTCAGCTAAAGGAAAGTCGAAATCCGTTCCGATCCAAGTGGCTTGGTATTCAGCGCCTCTCTGCCGGCTAAGTTTGTATGCAATCTTCAGATCATCTACGCCTTGGGCTTTGATAAGTGTAGAAAGCGAGCGTCTAGAGACGTGGAATACCCCCGGTTTTATCACTTTTAGTTCTGGCTCAACTTTACCGTTTCGGATCGCATACAACTTGCCACCGCTAGCAAATTTCCTCGGAATATCCCATCCGGGCACGTAAGCGGTTTGAGAATAGACACCGCCATCGACGTGAAGTTCATCTCGGACACCATTCTGAGTTTCTACGTCGATTAGAACGGGAGGGAAAACGCCTGGTATTGAGGCTGAGGCTAGTAGCACGTCGCTGAATACCTTTTTTGCATTAGGTGACTGGCTATTAGCGATGACGCCTAAATCCCAAAGCACGGGCCTTTGTGCGTCCAAGCTGACCGATTGAACTAACAAACGCCGTCCGCGACGGTGTTCTTTAGCAATTTTTGCTAGAAAATCGTCAGTAATGTAGCTTTCAATAAGCTGCCTTAGTGGCTCAGAATTCTTCACGGAAGAACCGCTCAGGATCCCAGTAATGAACCTTCCTCTAAAAATCTGAGACGACGGCAGCCCACCATAGAGTTTTTTGAGTTCATCGTCATAATCGCTTCCCAGATAGGCGAAGGGCGCTGCCAACGCACCCGTCGAAACCCCTGTGACTGCCATAAACTCTGGACGAGTACCGGCTTCGCTCCATGCAGTAAGAATGCCGGCGGCAAAGGCTCCATTTTCACCACCGCCTGACAATGTCAGGGTGTAATCAGAAGAAATCCCTGATGCTCGTCGTTGGCGTAGAGCGGTTTCGAGAAGCTCACTTAAATTGGCTGGCGCGACATCGGCCCAATATCGAGCACCTTCGATGCCCGGAACTTGAGGGTTCTGGAGATCAGGGGCGCTTACTGGAGTCCTCGAAAAACTTGAGCAACTCACTTGGAAAAGCAGCAGTAAAACAAAGAGCTTTCTCCAATGCATGCGTCCCGTCTCCCCCACGACTAACCTTCTTCGACTAAGCCCCAACACCATTAACCTGTGCCATATCTCTTGATCGCCGTTTCAACCTTAGGCGCGCATTGTGTGCTTCCATCATTTTGGTCGCGGTAAAATTTCGCTTAAAATTTGAAAACGTACTTTTCATCCAATTACCGTTTCTCGGTAGGGGCCATTTCTGTACTGGTTGGAAGGACGTCGGTGTGAGATGTCTGCTCGGCACGAGACACGGGCTCAACTGACCATATCCTCTGCCCCAAATACAAAGCAAAACACAGCATGACCGCAAAATTCACCCAATAGAGCGCGATGTCACCGAAGTAGGTGGTGGCGGCATTCGCGATCAACGGACCGGTTATGGATCCCAATGTCCAAACTAATAGCATAGTTACCGCCGCCGAAGAGACAAAGACCGGAACCGTTCGATCAAGGGCGTGCGCCACAAGCAAAGAATAGAGGGTGAGCAAGCTGCCGCCCAGTAACACCAGTATGATGGAAAGGATTACGAAACCGATTGAATCGTAGTCGAATGAATTAACGCTATGGTCGTAGTCCACGTCGACGAGAATCCCCATAACAAAAAGAACAAGTGTTGCAGTGACCGAAGCAATTAAGATTACTACCCGACGGTCCATTTTGTCGGATAGCCAACCAAGCGGAAATTGAAAAAGAACTCGCCCCAGATAGATTAAGGCAACCATAATTGCCACATTTATGATCTCAATCCCAAGCTGAGCAGCGTTGTAAGGAACGACGCTCAACAGCGTTGTGGACACCACTCCGACAGCGAATGCACCTACGGCCGCAGCTGGTGCATCTTTGAACAATCCGCGCGCGCGAATAGGTACCATGGAGTCGTTGTTGGGCGGCGTTGATCGAGTAGTTGAGATAACCACAACCGATATGCAGTAAAACAAAGCGACATAGGTAAATGCCTCTCGAATATCGCCAGGCACTACAAAAACCAAAAACTGACTGAATACGGCGACTATGCCTACGATAATCGAATAGACGGCAAGGACGCTACCGCGTGTCTTTTCCTCTGCGGTTTCATTGAGCCAAGTATCGCCGATCGAAAACAGCCCTGCGGTCGCCAAGCCACTCAAGAAACGCAAAAAGACAAGAAATGGTGTGCTGGTGGAAACCGAAAATAGAATGGACACCGATATTGCAATAGCTGCCCCAGAAGCGAATGCACGGATGTGGCCAAAATCGGCAATGGATCTGGCCACGACAAAACAACCGACTAAAAATCCTGCCGAATATGCCGACGCCGCCATCGAAGCGGCTTCTTGAGATGCTCCAATTTCAGAAAACGCGAGCGGAACCAAAGTGCCAGATCCAGCAGTGGCCAACTGAACAGCAGCCATTGATATGAAGAGTGATTGAAGATTGAGAACTTGGTTTCTGATTGCCAATGGACTTAAGCTCCAAGTTGCACCGAGTCTCGGTCAGTTTTTCCTACTTCTCACTTCTACTCAAGTAGAGGCGCAGTATCTCCCAGAAAATAACGCTGCTCACATAGGTTCTGAAATTGAGTTTTGCTGAAACCGAAAACCGCTGAACGTTGTATTGGAACTTCAGGCTTGCGCAAAAATGGTATTTTGGTCTGCATTTAGTTGCGCAAAAAATACAACAATAAACTGTGTCCATGTACCCGTGGTTACGTTGAGCCATTTTGGCTCGAATTCAATTGTGAAAACCTTCTGACGCGGGCAAAGTTGGTTCAATCAATCTCTTTTCTCACGAAGCTTCTTGCGCCCTTGCAAGTGCGCAATAAGCGAGAGGCTTCGAAAATGTAGGGGAACAACAATGCAATTGATTTTCCTAGGTGCATTCGCGACTGTTTTACTTGGTGCTTTTCCGATCGTGACCGCAGCACAAGAAACCACAGAAACGATAAGACCAGCAAAGGTCTTCACTGTTGTTAAAGCCTCCTCTGACTTTGAAAGAATTTATCCTGCTATTGTCTACCCTTCGAGGGAAGTTGAGCTTTCTTTTCGAGTCAGTGGTCGAATTATAGAATTACCAATTAGAGCCTCTAATAGCGTAGTACAGGAAGGCGTTGTTGCCCAACTAGACACCCGAGACTTCGAAGTTGAAGTGGCAAGACTTGATAGCCAACTAGAAGAGGCCGAGGCGAACTTAGCAGTACTGAGATCAGGTGCACGCCCCGAAGAGATTACAGCTTTAGAAGCCTCGGTTCAGGCGGCTCAAGCCCAACGAGATCAAGCTCGGGAAGAATACATCCGCTCAGCTCAGCTCTTGGAGAGGGGTGTCATCCCTACTGCGCAATACCAGCAACGTGAGGCTGCCTTTCGTCTGGCAGAAGCCGAGTTGGTTTCGCAACAAGAGCGGCTGACAATTGGTCGAGTCGGTGGGAGGCCCGAAGAGATAATTGCTGCAGAAGCGGCGATCCGTGGGCTTAAAACACAAATTCAATCGGCAAAAAACAATCTTTCTGATGCAACACTTCGAGCGCCATTCGATGGAACGATTGCCAAGCGCAACGTGGACAACTTCCGAAATGTACAAGCCGGTGAAGCCATCGCCTTAATCCAAGATCTTTCTACCGTGGATGTAAGTTATGACTTACCTGGCGCTGACATAATCGCAATGTCGTCAATAGGCTTCGACAATGTTGCAAGTCTAGTTACGTTTGACTCCTTGCCTGGCGTAGAAATGAACGCAGACCTTGTCGAGTTTTCTACACAAGCGGACGCAGCGACACAAACCTATCGTGGTCGTCTGTCAGTAACCCCGCCTGAAGACTTGGTGGTACTGCCTGGGATGGTTGCGCGCGTGATTATAAGAGCAGACGGGCCAAGCGACACACAGGTTGTGGCTCCATTTTCAGCACTAGCGGCAAGCCCCGACGGTTCTCCTTATGTCTGGTTGTTGGATGGATCCAGCAACACCGTTAAGCGTCGACCAGTAGAACTGGGGGAAATACTTGACGACTTCGTGTTCGTTAAGTCGGGCCTTGAGGAAGGACACAGGGTTGTAACTGCAGGCTTGAGCGAACTTCAGGATGGAATGGTAGTTCGGCCGATTACAAAAGTTGGTGAGTAAAAATGGATCTCGCTAGGTTTGCAATTGAGAAGCGCCTAGTTTCGGCGTTGGTGACTATTCTAATCTTGGTGGTTGGCTATTTTGCATATTTAACTCTTCCTCGTTTCGAAGATCCTGAGTTCATAATCAGGCAAGCTCAGGTCATAACACCTTATCCGGGTGCCACTGCAGAAGAAGTCGCGGAAGAAGTCACCGAGGTCATTGAGAATGCTCTACAAGAGCTCCAAGGGGTAGAAGAGGTGAAGTCAGTCTCCTCACCCGGGCTTAGTACTGTAACCGTCGAATTTACAATCCCCACGACGCCCGATTATCCATCGCTTCACGCAAGATTTGCCCAACTGCGTGCAAAGATTCTTGACGCTCAAGCAAGTTTACCGCCGAACGCACTCCAATCTCAGGTCTACGATGACTTCGGCGATGTGTATGCCTTATATTTCGCGATTGTTGGCGATGGCTATTCAATAGCCGAGCTTCACGAGTATGCGAAGGAGCTTCAGAGGGAATTGGTTGCCGTCGGCGGTGTTTCCAAGGTTGTCTTAAGTGGCGAACAAGAAGAAGCAATCTTTGTGGAATATGCGCCAGCAAGGTTAATAGAACTGGGAATTTCACCACAACAAATTGGGCAAGTTCTAGAGGGACAGAACCTCGTAGCGCCCGCGGCTTCCATCAAGTCCAACTCGCGTCGCATAGAGATACGGCCGTCGGCAGCAGTCGACTCAATTGATGCTATTAAAGACTTAGTCGTATCTGTGCCGAGTAGCGGTGCATCATTTCGACTTTCCGATATCGCAACCGTGTCGCGCGGTTACGTTGAGCCCGCAAGCCCCCTACTTTTTCGGGATGGTCAGCCTGCAATTGGAATTGGAATATCCAATAGCCTAGGCGGAAACGTTGTGAACATGGGCGAAGCCGTCAAGCAACGGATAGACGAGTTGGAGAACCTAAGACCAATCGGAATCCAGATTTTGCCAATCTCTGATCAGTCTGCTTCGGTAAAAGAATCGATCAACGACTTTGTCATGAACGTGGTTCTAGCGCTCATCATCGTTGTAGGCATATTGCTTATTTTTATGGGGTTAAGATCCGGAATACTCATGGGGGGTATTCTGTTGGTCACTGTCGCAGGCACGCTTGCCGGTATGCAACTCCTGGGGCTCGACATGCAAAGGATTTCACTAGGCGCGCTGATCATTGCGCTCGGCATGCTGGTTGATAACGCTATTGTCGTTGTCGAAGGTACGCTTGTCCGCGTTCAACGCGGTGAAGCCACCAGCGACGCTGCTATCTCTGTCGTTAATCAAACCAAATGGCCGCTACTCGGAGGAACAGTTGTAGGGCTGTTGGCGTTTTCCCCAATTGGCTTTTCACCGGACAACACTGGAGAATACGCCGGGAGCCTCTTCTGGACCATTTCGATCTCGTTGCTTTTTTCGTGGTTGGTAGCGATATGGCTCACGCCCTATTTTTGCACTCTACTTCTGAAGCCAACCTCGGAAAAACCGCCTGCAGAGAATGCTATTCTCCGTGGTTATCGTTCGCTCCTCGCGTATGCGATCCGATTCCGGTACCTTACTGTGGGGCTTGTTGTCGCGCTCTTTCTCTCTGCGATCGCAGGGTTTGCGCTAGTACCGCCGGGCTTCTTTCCCAACAGCACTAGGGCACAGTTTGTAGTGGACTACTTTTTGCCAGAGGGAACCGACATTGAACAAACCAGTCAGGACATGCGAGAGATTGAAGCGCATCTCTTAACTCTACCAGGTGTCACCTCTACAAATCTGTCCGTGGGCAGCGGGCATTTACGCTTCATGTTGGTATACGACAGTGAAGACCAGAACCCCGCCTATGGTCAAATTTTGGTGGATGTAGAGGACTATCGGCAGATCGATGCATTGCAGCCGGAAATTCAGACTTGGGTCAACCAAAACTACGCTGACTCATATGCAAAAGTTTGGAAGTTTGTACTGGGCCCTGGTGGTGGATCGAAAATTGAAGCTGAATTTTCGGGACCCGATCCCGTTGTGCTTCGCGAACTCGCCGAACAGGCAAAACTGATATTCGCTGAAAACGGCGCCATCGCGATAAAAGACGACTGGCGCGAGCAAAAGCAAGTAATTCGACCAGTTATTGACACAGAAAACACCCGTAGGCTGGGTCTAACCCAAGCGGAAATATCCAGGGCAGTTTACTGGCATCAAGTAGGGGCGCCAATAGGGATTTATCGCGAAGGCGACAACCTCTTGGACGTAGTTATGCGCCCATTCGAAGCAGACCGAAACAATATCACTGACCTAAAAAACATCCAAGTTTTTAGCGATGTAGCCGGAGGGTACATTCCAATATCCCAAGTTGTTGAGCGATTTGATCTTGTTTTCGAAGCTGGGAACGTTAGGCGCATTGACCGCAAGCTTGCAATCACCGCACAAGCCGATAATGCACCAGAAGTCCTCTCAGGCGACCTTTTCGCTCAAGTCCGACCACTTGTAGAGGCAATCAATTTGCCAAGTGGGTATTCTCTTGAATGGAGGGGTGAGTATGGGGACTCGCAAAGTGCAAACGACGGTTTGGCTTCGACTATGCCGCTTGGGTTCGGAGCGATGATTGTCGTTGTTTTCTTCTTGTTTAACGCAGTCCGTCAGCCACTGATCATATGGTTGACGGTACCTCTGGCTCTCATTGGAGTCGTATGGGGGCTTGCGGCAACCAGAACCCCGCTCGAATTTATGGCAATACTGGGTATTTTGTCTCTAACGGGGATGCTAATCAAAAACGCTATCGTCCTTATTGACGAAACCGACACTCAGATTGCTGGTGGAAAACCTCGACTACAGGCTGTTGTCGACTCAGCTGTTCTACGCGTCCGCCCAGTGTCACTGGGAGTACTTACTACTGTTCTTGGAGTAATGCCTTTGCTGTGGGATCCGTTTTTCGAGTCACTCGCAGTGGTGATCATCTGCGGCTTGAGTTTTGCGACTGTGCTTACACTGATTATAGTCCCAACTCTTTACTCAATCTTCTTCAGAATAGATGAACTCGAAACCGCAACTTAACGACTGTAACTTAATCGTAGCCGCAAAAGTTCTTGTCAGATTAACTTTGCTTGAGCGGGGCAGGGGGTTTGCGTAGCGTTTGGGCATTAATAAACTTTCCACTTTCAAGTATTTCAAGTCTAGTCCCGAGATCATCCGCTTGGCGGTGATGCTATACGTTCGGTTTCCACTCTCGCTTTGGAATGTCGAAGACCTTGGTGGCTCGACAACCGGGTTGAGAACTCTCACCTGCCGTTCCGACGACGAGAAGTTGCGATCCAGCGTTTCACGCGTATGCGAAGTTTGCAGAAATTCGCGGCCATTCACTCTTCGTTTACAACCACTCAACCAGGAACGATCTCTCACCAGCCGAGACACCTTCAAGCTGACCCGCAGCGCCGATCTTGCCGAGTGGCGCGAACTTGGCATGGAATAAAGGACAGCGTCACTGGCCTAACAGAGACGAGTTCGAATCCGTCTGACAGCTCTTTCAAATTGGGAAGGCATGATCACATAGATTTCGTCGTTTTAGCCGTCAATCCGGACAGCTATAGTATATCAACGAAACCAATGAACGGGTCCAATCGTGCCATTCGTCCACCACGCAGCCGAATTCTTGGCAGACATCATCGATCTTCTGGTTGTAGCGCTTCTCGGCGTCTGGATCCTAACAATAGTCGTTCTTGCCGTGAAATCGTATTTCAAAGGCAAGAACCCAGAGCAGTTAACCCACGATATCCGTATTAGCCTCGGACGGCTAATATTGCTTGCGCTTGAATTACTTATTGTTTCTGACGTGCTCCACAGCATCGCCAGCAGGACGCTGGAAGATCTGGGTATCGTAGCCGCCGTCGTCGTTATCCGGGTTTTCATGGCGTACTTCCTCGACAAGGAACTCGAGCGATTGACCAAACAGGGCCACGCACCGCAATAAGAGCGGTTTCCCCCTCAGCACTGCCCCTCATTAAATAGGGGCGGAGTTCTTGGGGCCGTTGCAGTGAGTTCGGCCGATACCAGTGTTGCCGGCGTCGACGATTCGCCTTAAGCCAACATTCGAAACTGAGCCAATTCGGCTCGCTGAAGTATTGACTGGGGGCAAGCCCAAAAATACGATTTTGAGTTAGCCCGGCATCAGGCTGGCGCCGGTTCACAGATTTGACTGCAGCCGTTCCGGTTGTGCCAAAGGGGAGGATTTCGCTCTGGCATAGCGGTCCGTGCGAAGCCAGACTCATTGGCTTGCCGTGGGGGGAAACAAGCTGTCGCAGCACACTAAAATTACCAAGGGACTCGACATTCCGATTGGCGGCGCCCCTGCGCCAGTCATAGAGGATGCAGCCGGGTCGGGTAAAGTAGCTCTCATCGGAGCGGACTACATCGGTCTGGACCCGAAAATGCTGGTCGCCGAAGGGGATCGAGTTAGGCTTGGTCAGCCTCTCTTCCAACAGAAACGCGATCCGGCCATTCTTTTTACCGCGCCTGCAAGTGGTACGATTGCCAATATCCATCGCGGGGAGCGCCGTGTGCTCAAGTCGGTTGTCATCGACGTTGATGAAACCAGCGAATCTGACGCGACCACCAGTAACCCGGGTGGCGGAGACAAGGGCAGCGACGCCCTGCGGACCCGCCTTCTGGAGAGCGGCCTTTGGACAGCGTTTCGCACACGGCCTTTCAGTCGCGTCCCCGCATCAGACGCCCAGCCGAGATCAATCTTCGTTACGGCCTGCGATACGCGCCCGCTTTCCGGAGATCCGGAAACGGTCGTGGCAAGTTACCGGGACGATTTTGAGCGGGGGTTGGAACTGGTAGCAGGTCTGGCTTCGGAGATGGTGTTCCTCTGCACCGGAACCGGATGGTCGGGACCTGTCGGGGTGTCTTCCGCGATAAAGCATGTCGTTTTTGAGGGGCCGCATCCGTCCGGCCTGCCAGGCACCCATATTCACCATCTGGATCCTGTCGGGACCGAATCCGAGGTCTGGCATATCGGATATCAGGACGTCATTGCGATCGGAAAGCTCATCAACGAAGGGCGCATCTGGACCGAACGCGTTGTTGCACTAGGGGGCACCGGCTTCACAAGACCCAGGATGGTCCGTACCCGACTTGGCGCTGATCTTCCATCGCTTACAGCAGATGAGCTTTCACCGCCGACTTCGGGGAACCAGCCGGCCCGGCTGATCTCTGGATGTGTGCTGAGCGGCCGGCGTGCCCGCGGGGCCGAAGCCTACCTCGGCCGATACCATCTGCAGATCTCGGCAGTTCCTGAAATGCAACCAAGCCGGTGGCGGCCATGGGCGAAACCGCGGGAGAACAGGTACGCATTCGGCGATCTCCTTGTAAAAGCGTTTGGCCGCCCGGACTTCACGACAAATCAAAACGGACGGGCGTCTGCGATGGTGCCGATCGATGCATTTGAGCGGTTGATACCGATGGATATTTTGGCGGTACCATTGCTCAAGTCGCTTCTGATCCACAATACGGATCAGGCCCAGGCGCTAGGAGCTTTGGAGCTGGACGAAGAGGACCTGGCTCTCTGTTCCTTTATCTGTCCGGGAAAAAACGACTATGCGTCGGTGCTGCGCCGGAATCTGCAAACGATCGAAAGAGACGGTTGATCCGGCATGGCGACTCCCAGACCAGATAGGAACGCAAGAGTGGGAACCGGAAGCAGACCTGAACCGGACAATCTCGATCTGCTCAGGGAGTTAAGCGGCCGCTTGGGGTGGCGCATGACGATGCGGACCCTGTCGCCCCCACATGTACGGGATGCCAACAACATCGACCGAATTCTCAACCGGTTCATAGTCGCCACTCTGCCTTGCTGGATTATCGGCGTTTGGAATGTCGGAGAACAAATCGCGGTCGGAATGCAGATCGCAGGTATCCAGAACTTGTCAGGTTGGCGTGCGGAACTGATCGAAGGCATCGGGCTGCCAATCGAACCGGAGAACATTTTTTCGTGCTGGCTGCACGGGTTCCTTTACTTCCTGCCGATCTTTCTGGCCGCTTTGATTATCGGCGTTCTCTGGGAGATCCTCTTCGCCACCCACCGCAAGCGACCTTTAGACGAAGGGGTTCTGAGCATCGCCTGGCTTTTTGCACTGATCCTGCCCCCTACCGCCACCCTGTTTCAGGTATTCTACGGCATGACTGCCGCGATGGTGATCGGAAAGCTGATTTTCGGCGGAACCGGGCGCTATCTCGTGAGCCCGGTTATTCTGGGCATATGCGTCCTGTTCTTTTCATACTCGAGTGTCCTGCACGGACCGGGAGTGTGGATTCCTCTGGCGGGCTATCAAGAGCCGACCACTCTAGAATTGGCGATACTCGAAGGCGGTGTCCCGGCGCTGATCTCGGTCGATTACAGCTGGTGGCTTTTGTTTATTGGCAACCAACCTGGACCTTTTGGGGTGACTTCGCTTTTGGGATGCCTTCTGGGGGCGGCGTTTCTGCTGGCGACCGGCTCCGCCTCGTGGCGGATCATGGCCGGTTCGCTGGTAGGCTTGGTCGCGACGGTCAGTATGGTCGCCATGGTTGCACCGACGGAGTCTGCAGCTTTGAATATGCCTTGGTACTGGCACACCGTCCTGGGCGGCTGGGCGTTCGGCACGGTATTTCTGGCGACGGATCCAACCGCCGCTGCCACAACCCGAACTGGTCGATGGGCGTTTGGTATATTGGTCGGCGTCGTCACGGTCATCGTGCGTCTTACCAACCCCGCTTATTTCGAAGGGGTTGTCTTCGCGATTTTGTTGGCAAGCATCTTCGCGCCGCTGTGCGACCACTTTGTGGTTGAACGTAACATCAAGCGGCGACGCATCCGACAGGAGAAAAAGCAATGAACCGGGACGCCCTCCGCTCGCTCGCGGTTCTGGCCGGCGTTGCACTGGTGTGCGCCATTCTGGTCAGCGTGTCGACAACCACCTTACGCCCAATACAGGAGCGCAACGAAGCTTTACAGCGCTACCGCAATGTCGTGGCGCTTACGGGACTCGTGGACCAAAACGCCGACGACAACACCATTTTTGAGGTTGTCGAGCAGCTCGATGCACGGGTCGTGGACCTCGGGACAGGTGAATTCGCGGCGGAGGTCGACCCAGCTTCAATCGATACGCGGTCAGCAATCAACGATTTGGAAAGTAGCACCGCGATTCCGGCTGCCGAGGATGTCGCGCGATTGGGTCGCCGCGCCAACCATGAGGTCGTCTATCTCGTTTGGCAGGACCAGGAATTGAGGCGGGTGATATTTCCGATCAGCGGGCAAGGCATGTGGTCGACGATGTACGGCTTCATCGCTTTGGAGAACGACTTAAACACGATTGCTGCGGTCAGCTTCTACGAACAGGCCGAAACCGCTGGTTTGGGAGATCAAATCGAAAACCCGGGCTGGCAGACTCAGTGGCAGGGCCGCAAGTTGTTCGGCGACGGCGGCGACTTACGGTTCCGGATATCTAGCGGCAATGTTAGCCCTTCCTCTGCCGCCGCTGCCTACGAAGTCGATGGTCTGACTGGCGCCACGATCACCGGCAACGGTGTGACCAATCTGGTGCGCTACTGGTTCAGTTCGCACGGATATGGCGCGTTCCTTTCGAAAATCTCAGAGGAGCCACCGAAACGATGACACACATGATGTGGGAGGACAGACGATGACAGTCCGATCAACACTCTTCGGCCCCGTGTTCGAGGACAATCCTGTGCTTCTACAAGTGTTGGGTGTGTGCTCCGCACTGGCGATCACCAACTCGCTTTACACATCTCTGATCATGGGCATCTCGCTTACCGCGGTCTGCACCTTCTCCAACGGTGTAATCTCGGCGCTGCGCCATATAATACCGACTAGCCTCCGGATCATTATCCAGATGACCGTTATTGCTACGGGCGTTGTGGTCGTCGACCAAGTTCTGCAGGCCTTTGCCCCAGATGCTGCGCGCACACTTTCGGTTTTCATCGGCCTCATTGTCACCAACTGCATTGTTCTCGGGCGTGCCGAGGCTTTTGCCGCCAAAAACAGCGTCGGCATGTCCCTACTCGATGGCATCGGAAATGGGCTCGGCTATACGGCGGTCCTTGTCGCGGTCGGAACTATCCGCGAGCTTTTTGGAGCCGGTACGCTTCTTGGGGTGACGATTTGGCAAACGGCGACCGATGGCGGTCTGTTTGTCCCGAACCAACTGATGCTTCTTCCGCCCAGCGCGTTTTTCATCATTGGCTTTCTTATCTGGGCCCTTCGGTCGTGGAAACGCGAGCAGATGGAGTCCCCTGAGTACAATGAAGTTAAGGTGCGGCCAGAGCAACACCCCGACTTGGTGGGAAAGAACGCCTCATGACCGAGCTTTTCGACATTTTTCTGCGGGCGGTACTGATCGAGAACCTGGCGCTGTCTTTCTTTCTCGGGATGTGCACCTTTCTGGCAGTTTCCAAGGAAGTACGCACGACTATTGGTTTGGGGATCGCCGTGATCGTCGTGGAGACCATCAGCGTCCCACTTAACAATCTGATTTACGTCTTTTTTCTGAAGCCTGGCGCATTGTCATGGGCGGGTATGCCCGATCTCGACATGAGCTATCTCGGGTTAATCAGCTACATCAGCGTGATCGCCGCAATGGTGCAGATCCTTGAGTTGTTCCTCAAGAAATTCGCGCCGCCGCTTTATGCGTCATTGGGAATCTTCCTGCCTTTGCTCACAGTCAATTGCGCGATCCTAGGCGCGTCGCTGTTCATGGTGCAACGCGATTACAGCTTCGTTGAGAGCGCGGTTTACGGATTCGGCGTGGGAACCGGATGGGCAATCGCCATCGTCGCGCTGGCAGGCCTGCGCGAGAAAATGCGCTACAGCGACGCACCAGGTGGTCTGGAGGGGTTGGGTCTGACCTTCATCACCGTTGGCATCATGTCGCTGGCGTTCCTGGGGATTTCGGGGATCGAGCTGTAGATATGGTTGGCATCGAAATCATCGTCTCGGTCGTTCTCTTCATGTTTATAGTGTCGAGCCTTGGAGTGCTGGTGTTGCTGGCACGGTCCCGTCTGGTGCCGCAGGGCCAGGTGAATGTGAATGTCAACTCCAGCCGCGATATTGCGATGGATCCGGGCGGAAAGCTCCTCGTTGCGCTTGGCGAAAGCGATCTCTTTCTGGCTTCGGCCTGCGGCGGTGGCGGCACATGCGGACAGTGCAAGGTGCGTGTGCTTGAGGGCGGCGGCGAGCTTCTGCCGACCGAGAAATCCTTCATCAACAAGAAGGATGCGGCTACGGGCTGGAGGCTGGCGTGTCAGGTGAGCGTCGACAACGACATGAAAATCGAGGTGCCGGAGGACGTCTTTGGCGTCAATAGGTGGACCTGCAAGGTTCGATCTAACGAGAATGTGTCGACCTTCATCAAGGAGTTCGTCCTCGAACTGCCCGAAGGTGAAAAGATCGACTTTCGGGCGGGTGGCTATGTTCAGATCGAGGCGCCACCCTACAGTCTCAATTTCAACCAGATCGAAATCTCGGACGAGTACCGTGAGGACTGGGAAAAGTATAAACTCTTTGATCTCAGGTCTGTCGTGACCGAGCCAACTTTGCGAGCCTATTCGATGGCGAACTACCCGGCCGAGGACGACATCATCACACTGAATGTTCGAATTGCAACGCCACCGCCGGACGCGCCGAAAAATGCACCTCCGGGCATCGTTTCTTCTTTCATTTTCGGCGCCAAACCCGGCGACGAAGTTGTCGTCTCCGGACCCTATGGCGAGTTCTTCGCGAAAGACACCGTTGCCGAGATGGTGTTCATCGGGGGAGGCGCTGGTATGGCCCCGATGCGGTCACATATCCTGCATCAGTTGCGCACCCTGAAAACCAAACGAAAGATCAGCTTTTGGTACGGAGCCCGTAGCCTGCGAGAAGCGTTTTATGTCGAGATGTTCGACGAACTTGCGCGCGAGAATGAAAATTTTTCATGGCATCTGGTGTTGTCGGAACCCCTGCCTGAAGACAAGTGGACCGGGCTGACCGGGTTCGTTCACGAAATCCTTCTTCAGGAATATCTCTCCGATCATCCCGAGCCGGAGAATTGCGAATACTACATGTGCGGCCCGCCAGTGATGAATGCCGCGGTGATCGATATGCTGGATTCACAAGGCGTTGATGCTGAGAACATCTTGCTGGACGATTTCGGAGGGTAAGCAATTGGAAATGTTTCTTGTATCGTTAGCCATAATCTTTTGCAACGTCCTGGTTCTGGCCGTGATTCAAGTGATGCGAGGCGACGTCCTGCCGACTGGTTGCACCCCCAAAGGATGTCAGCGCTGTCGCAAGGACTGCCCGAGGAAATCGATGAACGACGCTCAAATCGAAGGTGGGAAGGCGTAAGATGCGCGTACGCGACTACATGACCCGTTCCATTGTCTCGCTCACGCGGGACACGGAGATCCTGAGAGCTCTGCATTTGATGCACGAGCATGACATATCCAACGCCCCGGTGGTCGATGAAGACAGAACGCTGATTGGAATTCTGAGTGACCGCGACTGTATCCGCGGCGTCATCCAGAGCACCTACCACTCCGAATTCGCGGGCCTGGTCGGCGATTTCATGTCTGGCAAGGTAGAAACCGTCGGTCCGGACGATGGGCTGATCGAAACAACGCGCCGGTTGATGGATCTGCCGCACAGGCTCTACCCGGTTGTGGCAGGCGACGATCTGGTTGGGGTGATCAGCCGGCGGGACATAATCTCTGCCCTGACCGAGAACTGGCAGTGGTCGAGTTGATGGGTGCGACATGAGAAACTGGAGCGAACCTTCAAGGACCAACCGGCAGCCGTACCAATTCTTTTTTGTGACAGCTGTTCTGATCACGGTTCTGGCTTTTGGCGTCCTCGCCAACATGACCAAGGCGCAGAGCGTCCGCAACCTGCCTCAGGCAAGCTTTACCGGTGCTGGCCCCGAAGCCTGCCTGTCTTGCCACGGGGGTCCGAATATGACGCTCATGGCGGACACACCGCATGGGGACGCGAGCAATCCTCACACGCCCTATGGCCAGGAGAGTTGCGAGTCCTGCCACGGACCCGGCAGTTTCCATGTTTCCAGCGCCCGTGGCGGTGTTGGTTTCCCGCCGCTCAATGATTTTCGCTTCGTTGGCCGGCCATTGCAAGGCCAGTTCAGTTCCTGCCTTGCCTGCCACGAAAAGACCTCTGGTGCCCGGGTGGGTATCGGTTGGACCGGAAGCGCGCATGACAACGGCGGCATGTCCTGCTCTTCCTGCCATCAGGTGCACGTAACCGAGAACTTACTGGCCGACGTGACACAGCAGCAGAACATTTGTGCCACCTGCCACGGCTCCGGCAACACGAAACACGCCGGTTTCGAGGAGAATGGCATTCGATTGGAGACATTGAAATGCAGCACCTGCCACAACCCACACGACCTATGAGTTGCCCCTGCATATCGGCTGCTTTTGGGAGGGTGCATTGGACCAAGTTCGCTGGCTTGCAGCCAACTGATAAGTTCGGAAATCGCTCGAGAAAGCAGTTCGCGAGCCAAAGGGAGGAATCGTCATGACTTGGAATCCTACGCGAGCAAATCTAATCACGGCGACGGCCGTTGGGTCGGTCCTAGTTGCTGCCACCGCGATCGGTGGGCCAAGTGACGAGGATCCTCGCATCGAGGCATGGGCGGACGATTGGCCTGACTACGTTGAAATGTATATGGTTACGAAGGAGATGGACTCGCCGACGCCATTCGGCGGCAACTACCCTTACAGCAAACTGATCCGATATCCCGGAAAACAAGCGCTCTGGGCCGGATATGCGTTTGCCGTCGATTTCAATGAGGATCGCGGGCATTACTACACGCAGATTGACCAGATGGAAACCAAACGCAATGACAAGGAATATCTTAACGCCCACGGTCTGCCGAACTTCCAAGGCCAGCCGGGTTCATGCATGAACTGCCACAGTGGATGGGCACCTGTTCTGGCTGACCAGATGGGTTGGGAGGATTTCAATCGCACGCCTTATTGGGAGACGATCGAGAAGCTACGTTCCGATTATGGACACGGCGTTGAGGGTGCTCAACTTGGCAGTTCCTGTAACGACTGCCACAACCCCGCCGATATGAGCTTGCGGGTGAACCGGCAGGGTTTCATCGAAGCAATGGTAACTCGAGGCTATGAGGCTGATCCGGTCAGTGGTATCAAAGGATCGCCGGGCGAAATGCGCGACTACGTCTGCGCGCAATGCCACGTCGAGTATTATTTCCAGGGAAAGGACGCAATCCTAACCTTCCCTTGGTCCGAATGGCCTAAGGGTCAACCCCTGCGGTTTGAAATGGTCGAGGAATACTACGACAACGTGCGCGAGGCTGGAATCTTTGCGCAGGACTGGACCCACGCCGTCACCAAGGCACCGATGTTAAAGATGCAGCACCCGGAGTATGAGGTCGTTTCCAGTGGTATCCATTCCAGATTTATGGGCTGTGTAGACTGTCACATGCCAAAAACCGAGTGGAATGGCCGGCAAGTCACTGATCACACCATGGGATCGCCGCTCAACAAGATCGACAATTGTCTGAGCTGCCACAACGACATGACCGGGGACCAGATGTACCAGCGTGTCTATGACATTCAGGTAGACATCATCGCGTCCTATTTGACTGCCGAAAAGGCGGTTCTCGCATTGATCGAAGACATTGCAATGGTGCGCGAAGAACTGGCCAAGAAGGACCCGTTTGCACAGATTGCCGATACGGCTGAGCAGGAGCGCGCAATCACCGAAGAACTCGCCGATGTGCTCGATTTCCACCGCCGGGCAAGCATGCGCTGGGATTGGATCGGCGCGTCGAACTCAACCGGAGCGCACAGCTCGCGCGAGGCGCACCGGGTTCTGGATCAGGCGGTTGATGTTGCAAAAGACGGTCAAAGGCTCCTGGTCAAGGTCGCTGCAGAGCATGGTATTGATCTGGTGCCGACTATGAATCCGACGCTTCCCAGTGCGCCAGATGTAATTGATCCCGATGACATAGTCGGTTCGCTTCCACCGGCCATCACGCAGGCCGCGGATCGACGGGTGCAAGACAAGTTGAGCCAATGACGCTGACTTCTGGTGTCTCGATTTGGTGCGCCTGGCGAGGCTGACTAACTAGTCCACGCCGCTGAAGTGCGTCATGAGTGCTTTCCGGAAACGGAAAATGTTGGAGTACAGACAATGATCAAGAGACGGACATTTCTGGTTGGAACGGTGGGTGTCGTATCCGGCATAGCCTCAGGCCTCAGTACTCCGGCGGTTGCCAATGCGACGGGTTTGGCAACGCTTTCCGGCGAGTCGATGGGAACCTACTACCGCATCTTGTTCCCGGACGACGCAGGAACCGTCGGATCGCTGCAGTTGAATGCGCTGGGGACGCTGGCGGAAGTGGACAGGTTGATGTCTACCTACCAACCCGATTCAGAGTTATCCAAGTTCAATTCAGCTGACATGAACTCACCGGTTACAGTTTCGGACCACACCCGCAAAGTTATCGAAGAAGCCCGGCGCGTAAACAACCTGACCAGCGGCGCCTTTGATGCAACAATCGGCCCTCTTGTCGAGCTCTGGGGTTTTGGCGCTTCAGGACGAAGACCGGCACCTCCGACCACCGTTGAAATATCGCAAACCGCTCGGCGATTGGGAATGGATGCCCTCATGCTTGAGGGACCAGAGATATGGAAAACGCGCCCACAGCTGGCAATCGATCTCAGTGGGATCGCCAAAGGCTATGCTGTTGACCAACTTTCAGAAATGCTCGATGCGCGGGGTGTCCAAAGCTATCTTGTCGATCTCGGCGGCGAGTTAAGAGCCAAGGGATACAGGCCAGAGGGCCGACCGTGGCGGGTCGGAATTGAACGCCCGGAACGGAGCCAGAGGGCAGTTCACCGGATCGTGGAATTGAACGATCGGGCCATCGCCACCTCCGGTGACTACCGCAACTTCATCAGGCAGGGTGGCCAGATCTTTTCACATGTGATCGATCCGCGCATCGGGCGACCGGTGGTTCATTCGTTGGCCTCCGTCACTGTTATCGCGCAAAACGCGATGACTGCGGACGCACTTTCGACAGCTTTGATGGTTATGGGGCCGGATGAAGGGCCGGCATTCGCGCAGCGACAGGGCATTGCGGCGTATTTCGTTATCCGCGATGGAAACCGTTTGATCGACCACAGCACTGCAGCCTTCAAGCCATTTGTTATGGACACAGCCTGACCGGATATGACGACAGGCTCTTTGGCCAGTATTGCATATAGTACCGTCATCCACGTTCCAGACACGCCAGTCGCCGTTGTGACTAACGTCGTTCAGATGATTTGAGCGGAGGCCCTCGACGGTGTTGATGTATGTTGACCAAGGAAGAAACCAGGAGCGCAATCGTGGTCAAGATGCGTGATGGCGAAGTCCTTGATGCATTGCTCAACTATGGTAGATCTATTCTACATGGAGTTGGACTATACCGAGACGGAGCGAAACCAGCTTCGCCTGTGGCGGCGATGGAAGATTACGTTTGATTGGTTCAACTACAGTGAGCCGCTACAACGGGTGCATCAGACCTTGTTGATCCATCGCCATCCCTGGAGCACGCGCGCGATTGCTAGATACACGAACTTGCCACAAACGACCGTTCGCCGGCAACTCGACATCTTGGCCGATGGAAAAGTGATTGAGCGTACGAAAGAAGGCGTTCAGGTTGCCGAACTACAAGTTGCATTCAACGTCAGCTTTCACCGAGAAATTTCCAAGTTCGTTCGTGGCGGGTGTCGCATGAACTCTAAATTACTAGAATTGCATAAAAAAACATATGGTTCGGATTCAGCAAATTTCCAGATGCTGGAAAACCATGTTTGGTGGCCGATCATCGATGAACCAGACGCAAACCATTTTTAGGCACGTTGAATTGGCTTACCATCGGATCACTTAGCCGATGAGTGCCAGCGTTACCTCAGGACCTTGCCGCGACGCCACTGCTTGTTAGCTCGACCTGGGTTTTGGTTGACCTGCAGGACAGTGACCAAGGTGTCAGCCCGTGCTGCTCTCCGGGTCGCCGAGCAGGAATGCGTCGCCCAGTACGGTTTTCCCATCCAGACTGTGTACCTTGCCACCTACGTAATAGATGATCTCGCGGCTCGCGATTACTCGTCCCACATGGCGCCCGGTGCACAACTCAAGCGCAGCCTCGGCCATCATTTCGACCGGTTCCAGCATGTCCGGGTTGGTCTTGGCGATCATCCGCGTGAAGTCCGCGCCGGGGGTCAGCACGATGGCCGTTGGCCGCATGGAGTTGACGAAAATCCCGTACTCCTGCACTTCGCGTGAGAGTGCCAAGGTCGCGCGGTCCAGCGCCGCTTTGGTTGTTCCGTATCCCCCCATTGAGAGAGTCGCTTCCTTAGAAATGCCGTTGCGGCCAGGCAGTTCGTCTATCTTGGCCGATCCGCTGCCGATGTTCAGTACCCACCCGGCGCCGGCCTTCTTCATCTCAGGCAAGCATTGCCGCGCAAGGTCGACCGGTGCGATCACGTTCAGTTCGAACATGAAAGTTAGCTCGCTGTGTTCGATCTTGATAAGCGGTTTCATAATTCCGGCCCCGGCGTTGTTCACCAGTATGTCGACTGGCCCGAAGAACTCGCTTGCACGCTCAATGAGCCCCGCTCGCGCCTCTGGATCTGTTAGATCGCAGGCTATCGCCGCCGCCTTGCCACCCATCACCTGAATATCCGCAACAGCGGATTCCAATGTGCCTGGTTGTCCTTCCTCTTCCCCCATCACCGGGGAGTTCAATACAACAGATGCCCCCTCTGAGGCTAGCCGCATCGCGATGGCTTTGCCTATACCCCGGCTCGCCCCGGAAACAAATGCCACTCTGCCGTTACAACGTCCCATTTCCTATTCCCTCCATGTTTAATCTGTTTCAGGGGCCACGCGGTCGCGGAGGCCTTTTTTCTTGTCCCAATCCTGGGTCTTAGCCTCCGATCTCAAGCGCACGACCAGCCAAGGGACGATCCAGAAGCAAATTGCCCCGAATGCCAAATCGTCGACGTAAGCAAGTTGCATCCCTTCCTTCACAACAATGTCTGCCGAGCCTAGGGTCAGGAAGATAAAAAGGCCGAAGTTGCAGATTAGCGGCAGCATCTCTTTGATCTTGCACGCGATCGCGAGGACGATCGCAGCGATCGGAATCACCAGTGCGAGGTCCCCATAAATGTCTGGCAATGCAGAGATCGACCAGGAAATCACAAGACCAAGCGCGCCGCCAATGAACACGCCCGGAGCCTGTTCGAGTTTCATTCCGATGGCGCTCCACATCGTAACCGCCACGAATGCGACCCAGGGGTCGTTGAGGCCAAGGAGCGACGTGACGAAAAAGTAGGCCGCAGCTAGGACCAGGATTGCCAATGTAATCAAAATCGCTTTCCAGAATGGTAGATCTTGCATTCAAACTCTCCTGGCTTTGTTCAAATCTCGTCTTGAAAGACAGATTTGCACGGCGGTGGTCTTGTCGGAGCGCAGTTATTGTTCCAGGCCCTATTGGGTGCCCTGCCACCAGAGAATTTCTCGACAGCAAGATTGGCCATGAACCTGAGAGTCTCCTCGGCCGGAAGCGCATTTAAGGCTTCGCGATCGGTGCGGTTCTTTGCACAGGAACGGAATAGGTTTCTCTAATGCCCCGAGCTTAGCCTGCAATCAGAGCCCAACGACACAATTTATCCTCAAACGACGGCACTGCTCTAATTCTCTGAAGCTTCTAATCCCTTCCAGTTTAAATTCGATCTCAGTTTGGTGTTCGCCTGAGTCTGGATAATGAGGGGATCGCCGGGATTTTTCAAAGGCTAGTTGAGCCAGAATGGCTCAGAGCGTTTTTCAAAAGGTCTTGTCAGAATTACTTGAGTTGAGACGGGCAGGGCGGTTGCATAGCATTTGGGCATGAATAAACCTGCAGCATTGAAATTCCTCAGGAAATTGATGAAGCGCTATGGCAGTGCAGAAGAGATCGTGACGGATCGCCTCTGCGTAAAAGCGATGCCCTTCCTCCGTTTCCTCTACCACCGGCATTCTTCTCTTCCCTCAAAAGCAAGCAACATTCTCACTCAGGTTAGTTAAAACCATAGTCACAGCACCTCGTGAAGCTCCAAGTGGCAAGTTGCTGTAGCGCAGCTCTTGCTCAGATGCGCAGGTTGAGGCAGACGGTGAACGTCCTCCGTAATACAGATTTAGTTAACCTGATAACAGGTGGGTTTGCGGGCGCACAGAGAAGCGGCTCATCGCAAAATGTCCGCCTGATGTACGCCCAGAAAAAATTCAAGAGACTCCAGCGAGGTCTCATACTATTGCATTTAGAACAAGTTTTCTAACCCATTAATTGATAAGAAACAGGTACATAGCGGAAGCCGTCACCACGGGTTTCGACGTAACCTGCGGCGGGGAAGGGCATGTGATAGCCGACCATCGGCACCTTGTCGGCTGCCAGCATGCCAAGAACGTTTCGGCGCGCGGCGGTTGCGGCGGCCTTGTCCATGTCAAACCGAACCTCCCATTCCGGATGGGCAAATGACCACACGTAATGGTTGGCCAAGTCCGCTGTCAGCAGAAGGCTCTGTCCGTTGCTCTCCAGATGATAAACCGTATGACCCGGGGTATGGCCGTGGGCCGCAACCGCAGTTATGCCCGACGCCACTTGCTCTCCATCACCGACAAAGCTCATCTTCTCGGCCATCGGTGTGACTTTTGCGGCCACAAGATCACCGACATTGTTTCCGGCCTCCTGCGCGGACCAGAAATCGTATTCCGTTGCCGACGTCACATAGCGTGCGTTGGCAAAGGTCGGTGCGCCATCCGTTGTCATGCCGCCAATATGGTCGGGATGCATGTGGGTCAGTACGACAACGTCGATCTGATCCGGGCTGACACCTGCATCGGCCAAAGCGGCCTGAATGCCGCCCTGCCCAAGACCGGTGTCGAACAATACCAGTTCCGATCCGGTGTTGACCAGTGAGGGGGTAAAGAAGAATTGGGCGGTATCGGCGGGAATAAAGTTCTCGGCCGAAACCTTTGCGAAGTCTTCATCTGACGCTCCGCCGCCAAAGATATCCTGGGCGCCATCGCGGGGCAGGCTGCCATCCAGCAAGGTCGTAACAGTAAAGTCGCCGACATGGAATGACTTGGCGATGGTCGAGTTGGCCTTGGCGTCAGAGCCTGCGGCCAAAACCGGCGCTGCTGCCGTGGCAAACGGCAAGGCGGCAGCGGTTCCCAAGGCGGCACGGCGAGTAAGTTTGATCGTCATTATCGTTCTCCCTGTCAGAACACCTTTAGAAAAACTAGAACGGTGTGAGATTCTGACCAGATGTTACGACATCCACGCAGGGTGCATGGATGAACAATACGTGTTAATTTTTGTTCATGTCGCGATCACAGAACAAAACCGTTCCAACGGATCAAAGTGTAGAAGACTTCCTTAATTCGGTCCAATCAGAACGTCGGGCCGAAGAGACGCGCGCTCTGGACGACCTGTTTCGGGCTACCACCGGATTTGATCCGGTCATGTGGGGCCCGTCGATGATAGGGTATGGCCGTTATCACTATCGCTACGCCTCGGGCCGAGAGGGCGATTTTCTGGCAACCGGATTTTCCCCGCGCAAGTCGGCGCTGGTGATTTATATCATGCTGGGTTACGCGGATTTTGGCGGCATTCTGGCCCGGTTGGGTAAGCACAAGTTGGGCAAGTCCTGCCTGTACGTGAACAAGCTGGTGGATATCGACATGCAGGTTCTGTCGGAACTCATTCGCGCCGGGTTAGACGACCTTGACAGGATATGGCCCGTGGAATCGCGTTGAATCACCTGATGGATCAAGCGGCGGCTGGACAAAAACGCGCCCATGTGACAAGAGCCGCGCCAACAGGAGACACCCATGACAACCACCCGTTTCGCCCCGTCGCCCACCGGTTACATCCATGTGGGCAACCTGCGCACCGCCCTGATGAACTATCTGATCGCCCGCAAGGCGGGCGGTACGTTCATCCTGCGCATCGATGACACCGACCCCGAGCGCTCGAAAGAGGAATATGTCGATGCCATCAAACAGGATCTTGAGTGGCTGGGTTTGCACTGGGATCGCGTCGAGCGTCAATCCGAGCGTTTGGATCGCTACGCCGAAGCGGCTGACAAGTTGCGCGCGATGGGGCGGTTCTATGAAGCGTTTGAGACGCCCACCGAGCTGGACCTGAAGCGCAAGAAACAGCTGAACATGGGCAAGCCGCCGGTTTATGACCGTGCCGCGCTGAACCTGTCGGATGCCGAGAAGGATGCGCTGCGCGCTGAACGTGGCAACGGTGTCTGGCGTTTCAAGCTGGATCACGAACGGATCGAGTGGACCGATGGAATTCTGGGCGACATCTCGATCGATGCGGCCTCTGTCTCTGATCCGGTTCTGATCCGTGGTGATGGGCAGGTTCTTTATACGATTGCGTCGGTGGTGGATGACACTGAAATGGGCGTGACTGATGTCGTGCGCGGCTCGGATCACGTGACCAACACTGCGACCCAGATTCAGATCATCAAGGCACTGGGCGGGGATTGCCCGCGCTTTGCGCATCACTCGCTGCTGACCGGCCCGCAGGGCGAAGCTCTGTCGAAACGCCTGGGTACGCTGGCCCTGCGCGATCTGCGTGAACAGGGCGTGCAGCCGATGGCACTGCTGAGCCTGATGGCGCGACTGGGTTCGTCCGATCCGGTCGAGCTGCGCTCGGATATGGCCGAGTTGATCGACGGCTTTGACGTGAGCCGGTTTGGTGCCGCGCCGACCAAGTTCGACGTGCAGGACCTGTTCCCGCTGACCGCCAAATACCTGCAATCGCTGCCGCTGGCGAATGTGGCCGATGCTGTCGCGGATGCCGGGGTGCCTGCCGAACTGGCCGAACCGTTCTGGGCCATGGCGCGCGAAAACATCACCACTTTGGCCGACCTCAAAGGGTGGTGGGACCTGTGCCGTGACGGCGCCGAACCGTTGGTTGCCGATGAAGATCGCGAATTCATCGCTCAGGCCATGTCGCTGCTGCCCGAAGGCCCGTTCGATGGTGAAACCTGGGGAGCCTGGACCAATGCCGTGAAAGAGGCAACAGGCCGCAAGGGAAAAGGCCTGTTCATGCCGCTGCGCAAGGCGTTGACAGGTGCAGAACGTGGCCCGGAAATGGCGGCGTTGCTGCCGTTGCTGCAGGTGATCCGCGCGCGCGTCTAACGCGGTAGTACGCGACATTTAAGGGCCACGCCTTCGGAGTGGCCCTTTGTCGTCAAACCGGTTGTTCAATCCGAACCGACAAACCGGTCAGGCGGTCATCGACAAAATCACGCTCGACAGGTTTGAGTTGTTGATGTCGCGGGTAACGTGGCTCGGCCCGGTCATTCAGGATCGGGGCATCCCAGCCGCTGGTTGTTGCAAAGAACCGGTCTGCCCCGTCTTCTCCGAACGCCCGCAAATAACCCTGAACAACAACGTCGATATAGCTGAGCAGCAAGGGATGGCGGTTGCTGGGCTCGTTGTGCCGATCCTGCGGGACGGCGTAGACAGCTATTTCAACTTCATGTTTCAGCGGATGTGAAACCGACCGGGTTGCCGGAATTCGGTCATAGGCCCATTCCCGTTCATCCAGCGCAGCCCAGTCGTTCTTGGGGACATGTGCGATCATGCCTTCGATCTCAGACTCGGGGTCCGGGACAGCTGTCAGGAACGCGACCGGGCGCAGATCAGTGTGTCGCCATGCGCGTTTCCACCCCTTCAGTTTTGCTGGGCGGGGGTCGGGAAAATCATGTGTGGCGAGGTTCACAAGGCTTCCATAACCAAAGAAATAGGGGTCGGCCATGCGAGAGGTGTCCTTTGGGTCGATTGATGTATGTCAAACCGCTTTTTTCCGCGACATGCAATAAGGCTTCATCTTTTATTCAGGGAGGCCTTCATGCGGATTACCAAACGGACGAATATCGCTGTGCGCCTGTTGATGTATTGCGCCGCACACCCGGACCGGCTGGTCACCAAAGCCGAGATCGCCGAAGTCTGCAACATCTCGGAAAACCATCTGGCTCAGGTGATCAACCAGTTAAGCCAGTTGAATTACCTGAGCACTCAGCGCGGCCGCAACGGCGGTATGTCGTTGGCGCGTCCGGCAAGCCAAATCCGGATCGGCGCGGTGTTCAGGCACGTCGAAGGGGCCTTGCCCATCGCCGAGTGTTTTGCGGATGCGGACAACACCTGTCCTTTGACCGATGCCTGTAGGCTGCGGCTGGCATTGCAAGATGCGGCGGAAGTTTTCTATGCATCTCTGGACGAAGTGTCGTTGGATGCGCTGGTTTGTGACAACGACCCGTTGCTGAAGCTGTTGCAGCCCGTGGCCTGCGTACGCTGACCTTAGTCGCTGGCCCGCAAAATGCGGGCTGGCCGGGCAGAGAGAGGGCGCAGCGCGAATGCGAAACCTGCGCAGAGCGTGACGCCGACACCGGCCAGAACGATGCCAAAGGCCGAAGACCAGATCACGGTAAAACCTGTGTCGAAGATGTAAGTGGCCACAGCCCATCCGCCCAGGATGCCAACCAGCAAGGCGACGCAGCCCGCTGCGGCGCCCAGCAGGACCGAGCGTAGTCCAAAACTGCGCAGGATGCGGCCACGGTCAGCCCCCAGCGTCTTGAGGATTGCCGCCTCGTATCTGCGGGCGGGTTCGCCGGCGGCTGCCGCCCCGATCAGCACCAGGAATCCTGTCAACAAAGACACGCCCGCGCCATACGAGGTTGCGGCGGCGATCCCTGCCAAAAGGCCCGAAACACGGTCAATTGCGTCGCGCACACGGATGGCCGTGATGTTCGGGAACTGGCCTGCAAGATCTCGCAGAATGGCGGCCTCGGCCTGTTCTTCTGCATATACCGTCGCAATAAAGCTGTGTGGCGCACCCGCCAGTGCCGACGGGTTCATCGACATGACAAAACCCATACCCGCTGTGGAAAAATCCACCTCTCGGGTTGAGGTCAGCTCTGCGGTGATATCCCGCCCCAGGATGTTGACAGTTACCTGATCGCCCAGTTTCAGACCCATCTCTTCGGCTTCTTCGGCTGCAAAGCTGATCTGTGGTGCGCCAGAATAATCCTCTGCCCACCACTCCCCCGCTGTCACCCGTGCATTTGCCGGGGGGCGGGCTGAATAGGTGACGCCGCGATCTCCCTCCAGAACCCAATGATCTCCGGCCACCTCGCGCGCAGGGCGACCGTTTATCTGGGTGATGATGCCCCGCAGCATTGGTGCGCTTTCAATGCGGCTGACAGCAGGATCGGTTTGCAGCCGTTCGGTAAAACCGGGCATCTGGTCTTTTTGAATATCGACAAAGAAGTAAGAGGGCGCGACATCCGGCAGATTGCCGGAGATCGCGTTGCGCAGCGTGCCGTCAATCTGCCCAACCGCCGCCAGCACTGACAAACCCAGACCAAGTGACAAAACCACTGACCCCGCACCCTCACGCGGATCAGAGATGGCGGACAAAGCCCATCGCAGGGCAGGGCGGCCCCGCGCCAAAGGTGTCCCAGCCCGTGCCAGTTTGCGAATGGCATGGGCTGCGAGCGCCAGCAGGATCAGTGCGCCCGCAAGTCCGCCGCTGGTCCACAGGGTTAGGCGCGTTGAGCCGCTGAACCAGGACGCAATCGCGATCAGGGACGCCAATCCAATCCCGCTTGCCACGACGTAAATTGCGCGTGGGATGGGACGAGCCGCACTCAGCGCATCGCGAAACAGGGTTGCGGCGCGCACATCTTCGGTTCTGGCCAGCGGCCAGAGCGTGAAAAGAAATGCTGTCAGCAGGCCATAAAGCGCAGCCTCTATCAGCGGTTGCGGATACAGAGAAAACACTGCTGGAACGGGCAACTGGTATTCCAGCAGCGGTGCCAGCAAAAGCGGTGCCATCCCGCCCAGTACCAGCCCAATTACAATGCCAGTCAGGGACAGCACCCCGATCTGAATCATGTAAGTTTGAAAAATGGTGGAGCGATCCGCCCCCAATGTCCGCAATGTCGCAATGGTTTCCGTTTTCTGACTCAGATAGGCTCGCACGGCGGCGGACACACCGATGCCACCGACGGCAAGCCCCGACAATCCGACAAGGACCAGAAAGGCACTCAGGCGGTTGACGAATTCCGATATGCCCGGCGCGCCGTTGCGCGCATCGCTCCAGCGCATCCCCGAGCCTTCAAGCGCCGCGCTGGCTCTTGCGGACACCTCCGACAGGTTCGCGTCTTGGGGCAAGGTCAGCCGGTACCTGGTCGAAAAAAGCGTTCCGGGCTCCAGCAGGCCAGATGCCTGCAACGCTTCGGTACGCACCATTGTACGTGGCCCCAAGGCAAAACCAGCCGCGGCGCTGTCGGGTTCATTCCGAAGTGCGGCCATCAGAATGAACTCTTGCGTGCCAAGCGCGAAGTGATCACCGACCGACAAACCAAGCCGGTCTATCAGAACGGGTTCCATAATGGCACCGGGTAATCCGGACCTGCCATTCAGGGCGTCGTCCAGCGTGATGCCCGGCTCCAGTTTGACCGATCCGATGAGCGGGTAAGCCTTATCGACGGATTTGACCTGGGTCAGCGCACGTTCCGGCCCGGCGTCGCGGGGCACAACCGCCATCGAGCGGAAATCGACAATTTCTGACACCTGTTCGGATGACTGCTGCATCCAGAGGCGCTCGGCCTCAGTAGCAAAACGATAGGTGAACTCAAGCTCGGCATCGCCGCCCAGCAGGGATGCGCCTTCACGGGTCAGCCCGGTCTGAATCGCCTGACTCACCGATCCGACGGCTGCGATGGCTGCGACGCCCAAGGCCAGACAGGCCAGAAAGATGCGAAAGCCGCGCAGGCCCCCGCGCAGCTCTCGACGGGCCAGCCGCGCGGCCAGCCGAAGGCTCATTCTGCGGCCTCCTGCCGGGTCATTTCGGCAATCCTGCCGTCGCGCAGCCTGATCACCCGGTCACATCGTTCAGCCAGTGAACGGCTGTGCGTTACAAGAACCAGCGTCGCATCATATTTGCGCCGAAGCCCGAACAGCAAATCAACAATCGCGGCACCGTTTGTCTCGTCCAGATTCCCGGTTGGTTCGTCCGCCAGCAAGATCTTGGGGCGTGGTGCCGATGCACGCGCCAGGGCAACTCGTTGCTGCTCGCCGCCCGACAACTGCGCCGGGTAATGATCGCGACGATGGGATAACCCCACGGCATTCAGTTCAGTCTCGGCACGGTCGAACGCATCTTTGTGCCCCGCCAGTTCCAGCGGTGTCGCCACGTTCTCCAACGCGGTCATCGTTGGGATCAGGTGGAAATTCTGAAACACGACGCCCATGTTGTCGCGCCGAAACCGCGCCAGGGCGTCCTCGTCCATGCTTGTCAAATTCTGATCCAAGGCCAAGATTTGACCACTTGTTGCCTGTTCCAACCCACCCATCAGCATCAACAGCGACGATTTTCCCGACCCCGATGGCCCGATCAGCCCCAGCGTTTCCCCCCTGTTCACGGTCAACGTGATGTCATGCAAAATATCGACCCGCCCGGCATTGCCATCCAGCGATAAAGCGGCATTCTGAAGAGCGAGAACAGCAGGCGTCATGGGTCTTCCCGATAAAGGAGCGGTTTTTGGGATATGGAGTGATCACCGTATTGCGCAAGGTTTTGATGGCAAGTCCATTTGTGTTCTGCGGTTTTGCGGCCACAGCCGATCAGGTGGTGATCGCAGCCCTTGGGGACTCGCTGACGCAAGGCTACGGGCTGGTGGAGGAGAACGGGTTTGTTCCCCAGCTTGACCGTTGGTTGCAGGCGAAGGGCGAAGATGTTCGCGTTATCAACGCAGGCGTTTCGGGCGATACAACGGCGGGTGGCGCTGCGCGGGTAGAATGGACCCTGACACCCGATGTGGACGGACTGATCGTTGCCTTAGGCGGGAATGACGTGTTGCGCGGGATCGATCCTGCAGTTTCGCAAGCCAATCTGCGCAAGATACTTCAGGTTGCACGCGATACAAAGGTTCCTGTCTTGTTGATCGGAATGCAGGCGCCGGGCAACTACGGCGCTGAATACAAGCAGGCGTTCGATGGCATTTACCCTGCACTGGCGCAGGAGTTTGAAGTTCTGTTTTTCAGCAGTTTCTTTGAAGGGCTTGCAGCGGAGGGTGACCCCGCAGCCGTATCGCAATTCATGCAATCGGACGGCATTCATCCAAATGCGGCCGGGGTGGCGAAGATCGTCGAAGCGCTGGGCCCCTCTGTGTTGCAACTTGTGACGCAGGCGGGCGGGGAAGGTTAGCCATTCCCGCGATAGCGATCAGACGACCGTGACAACCGTTCCGATAGGGACCCGGTTATACAGATCGATGACATGTTCATTCAGCATCCGAATACACCCGTTTGACACCGCCCTGCCTATGGTTTGTGGCTGGGTCGTGCCATGGATTCGGAAATAGGTATCGACACCGTTCTGGAACAAATACATCGCACGCGCGCCGAGGGGGTTATCCCCACCTCCCGGCTGGACATAGTCATTGTCCTTGAATTTTGCATAGGCCACCGGATCGCGCTGGATCATCTCTTGGGTCGGGCGCCAGGTCGGCCATTCCTTTTTCACATCGATAGTAGCGGTGCCGGTGAATTCCAGACCTGCCTTGCCGACACCGCAGCCATAGCGGATCGCTTTGCGTGGTTCGGTGACATAGTAAAGATAGAATGAACGGGGGGCGACCAGCAGCTGCCCGGGCAGGAACTGCTTTTTGATGCGCACGAATTGCGGTGTCGGATCATACTCGACCGCTTTCTTGGCGCTGGCGATGCCCGGCAGCAGCGTGGCCGCTGTTCCGGCCAGAAAAACTCGGCGTGTAAACATCGAAACCCTCATCAATTGACCAATGAAACCCAAGAACCAGTTTCATCATGATATGTTATTTGGTCAATTCTGGGGCAAGCATCACGCATCCGTGATGTGATCAATCGGCCACCTGAAACGGCAGCGGTTGAACAAAAGGGTGAGGAATTTCCCTCACCCTTTCAAGAGCTTATGCAAGCTGGATGTTGTCGGCGCTCTCGCGGCCGTCACGACCCGAACGCAGTTCGTACGTGACTTTCTGGTTGTCGGCCAGACCGGTCAGGCCCGAGCGTTCGACGGACGAGATGTGGACGAAGATGTCCTTGCCGCCATCTTCGGGCGCAATAAAGCCGTAGCCTTTAGTGGTGTTGAACCATTTTACGGTGCCTGCTGGCATTTCCGTGTCTCCTGTTTGGTGCTGCCCACGGAGTTGCGGCAGCCTGGCGTCGTATGTCTGTATCGATAGACTGAGCGCCGTAGAAGGAGACAGTAGGTCGAAATAGAAAAACGTTAGCACCCTGCATATGGCATTGAGGTAAGCCTGTGGCAAGAGTGGTTTGTACGGATTGTACTAGTGCCAGAGGGCAGATAGCTTGATTTGTACAAGAATCCGCTGATGGGTTTCAGGCTGATTTTGGCGATGTTTGACAGCATTCTGGGTGCTCTGGTCACCCTGTCCGTTGACGCGCGCGACGGCAGTGAAAAACCCGGATCCACACTTTCCCGGTCGGCCATGCCGAGCGGTCGCCACGTGCCACGCCTGCGCGGGAGGGTGACACTTTTTCGTCGCAGGCACGTGTTCAGGACCAGTGTCATTCTGACCGGTTCAGCGTGGGTTCCCCTCACAACTGACGGTTTTTATTCATAAATCGCTATGTTTGAAAAATTTGCGATCTGGTGCTATACTGCGTGGCAGCTGTGGGGGCGGATATGAAAGCTGTCTATACGATAACCTTGTTGTGCTGGGCAGGAGCCGCGCAGGCCCTGACTGTTCCATATGGGACAGAGGGTTTTATGCCGACCGCGCGTGAAGGCGGGCTCAAACTCTACAACATGTTCGAATTTGAACACGAGCTGAAGGCTCCGGTCTTCGCGAAGGAGAACCCGCGCCGTAAGGAAAGACGCCCTCGTCTTGTCGAGCTTGGAGGACCCAAGCATTTGCCCGAGATACTGACTGAACGGACAGAGGTCGTGGCGGAATCCGGGCCCGAGTTCTGCGAGCTGTGGTGCAATGAGCCTGGGACCGAAGAAACGCCGGTGGACGTGAACGTCTCGGCCGTTCCGCTTCCTGCCAGTTGGCTGCTGCTGCTTGGGGCGCTGACGGGGCTGCTCGGTGTCGGACGGCTGCGCGGCAACCGGTTCGGGTAAGCGCCGCGTCTGCAACCATCCTTGAATGCTGTGATATGGGACACCGGGGGTCGGTGGAGCATGCGACCTGCGGCAGTTGCCTGCAAAGGCGCGTGTTAACCACTTGGTAGTCATACCTGCGTCACCTTGCGCGCATGAGTGATTATCGCCGCGTCCGCATTCCCGGTGCCAGATATTTCTTCACGGTGTCGCTGGCCGACCGGTCATCGGACCTGTTGATCCGCGAGGTCGCACATCTGCGCGCGGCTTTTGCCGAAGCGCAGTGGGAGCGTCCGTTTTGGTGTGATGCGTTTGTGGTGTTGCCGGATCATGCGCACGCGGTGTGAACCTTGCCGCCGGGCGATGCGGATTATTCCACGCGGTGGGGTGCGCGATCAAGGCGCGGTTCACCATGGGCGTGAACAGGGCAAACCGTAGGCCGGGCTTCAGCCCGGCACCCGAGCTCACGCATCTACCTGTTGTGACCTCTGGCAGATATGCCGGGTTGAAGCCCGGCCTACGGGCCAACAAACGCGAAGCGCCTTTTTGGCAGCGCCGGTTTTGGGAACATACCATTCGCGACGAACAGGATTATCGCAATCATATGGCCTATTGTTGGGGGAATCCGGTCAAGCATGGGTTGGTGGAGCGCCCGACCGATTGGCCGTATTCGTCGATCCATCGCGATATTCGTGCAGGCCGGGTTGATCCGGAGTAGTGTGGGGTGATTACCGAGGGGGTGTTCGGTGAGCCGTAGGATGGGGTTTCACCCCATCATTTGAGGGGTTAAAGTTTGCAAGTGGTTTGGTGCGCGGGAACAGATCGTGCGGGTGTTCAGGTAGGGTCGTTGAGTGAGTGATGGGGTGAAACCCCATCCTACGCTTGCTTCGCCCGGTTCGTAATTCCTCAAGGAGTTATTAGCCCATTCTCTTCCAGATGTATCCGAGGATAAATATCCCCCCATCGACCGCCAATATACATCGCGTAGTTATCGAGGCTGCGATTAATGAGCGCATCATTGTTTTCTTTGATGGCGGCACTTGCAACTTTATGAAGTTGTTCTTTGAATATTTTCCGCACATCAAAAAAGTCAGTGTGAAAATCTTCATATTTTTTTGCATAAGGAAAGCTATTTCTAGATTCTAGAAGCCACTTCGCATTGTGCGGCTTATCCTTATCTTCTTGGTCTCTATTTTTTATCGCACTAGCCAAATGCGCGATCCCGCGGCGCGCAAATCTGTCATAGGGCGTTATTAGTTTTGGGGAGTGAAATGTCAGAAGTTTCGAACATAGGGAGGTAAATCGCCCTCTATTTCCAGAGGAGACCTTTATTCCGACTTCTTTCAAGGCTTCGGACAAGAGTTCTTCGAGCTTGGGAACTGAGTGCTTATTTATATTATTAATGGTTAAAAAGTTGCCACCTTCGTGGAAAATTTCGCTCAACGTTCCTCGGACGTTTGCTCTATTCTCTATTGCTCTCTTTTTTCTTTCTTTATCGTTTAGGCGGTCGTTTTTTTCTTCACTTTGGATGGTCCTTGATAGTGAATATTCCTGCATAAATTTTTCAAACCTTGTGGATTTGGGATCTTTCAGGAGATCCAAGAACCCTTCTTCGGTTTCATATTCTTCTTTCCAAGAGCGCCAGTTAACTTCCGCTGACAGCGCCGACGCTGTTAATATTCGCGATACAAGTTTCATATTGCCAAGTTTCCAGAAATAAAACCGTGAGACAAGAATGAGAATTTCGAAATTAGGTATACGCAAAGCCCCTGCGGTAAGGGGCTTTGCTTGCAAGGTTTTCTCCTATTTGCTCTACCGCGCAAATTTCTTATGCTTCAACCGCTTGGGCTCCAGTGCGTCCGGTCCCAGACGGCGCTTTTTGTCCTCTTCGTAGTCTTCGAAGTTGCCCTCGAACCATTCCACATGCGCGTCACCCTCAAACGCCAGAATGTGCGTGCAGATCCGGTCGAGGAAGAAGCGGTCGTGCGAGATGACCACGGCGCAGCCGGCGAAATCGACCAATGCGTCTTCCAGCGCGCGCAGGGTTTCGACATCCAGATCGTTGGTCGGTTCGTCGAGCAGTAAGACGTTGCCGCCCTCTTTCAGCAGGCGGGCCATGTGGACGCGGTTGCGCTCACCGCCTGATAGCAGCGAGACCTTTTTCTGCTGGTCGCCGCCCTTGAAGTTGAAGGACGAGCAATAGGCGCGGGAATTGACCTGCGCGTCGCCCAACTGGATGATCTCGGCGCCGCCGGTGATCGCTTCCCACACGGTGTCGTTGTCCTTGAGGTCGTCGCGGGACTGGTCGACATAGGACAGTTCGACCGTGTCGCCCAGCGTGATGGTGCCGCTGTCGGGCTGTTCCTGACCGGTGAGCATCTTGAACAGGGTCGATTTACCGGCACCGTTGGGGCCGATGACGCCGACGATGCCGCCGGGGGGCAGGGCGAAGTCCAGCCCTTCGATCAACTGCTTGTCGCCCATGTGTTTCGACAGGCCCTCGACCTCGATCACCTTGCCGCCAAGGCGCTGGCCGTTGGGGATGACGATCTGGGCGCGGGTCAGCTTTTCGCGTTCGGACTGTTCGGCCAGCTCGTTATAGGCGTTGATCCGGGCCTTGGATTTGGCCTGACGGGCCTTCTGGCCCTGACGCATCCATTCCAACTCTCGCTGCAGGGTTTTCTGCTTGGACTTGTCCTCGCGGGCTTCCTGCTCCAGCCGTTTGGCCTTTTGTTCCAGCCATGCGGAATAGTTGCCCTCGTACGGAATGCCACGGCCGCGGTCGAGTTCCAAAATCCAGCCGGTGATGTCATCCAGGAAATAGCGGTCGTGGGTGACGATCAGGATGGTGCCCTTGTAGTCGATCAGGTGCTGTTGCAGCCAGGCGATGGTCTCGGCGTCGAGGTGGTTGGTCGGTTCGTCGAGCAGCAGCATGTCGGGCGCTTCGAGCAGCAGCTTGCAGAGCGCCACGCGGCGTTTTTCACCGCCCGAAAGGTTGGCGATGTTGGCGTCGTCCGGCGGGCAGCGCAGTGCCTCCATCGACACGTCGATCTGGCTGTCGAGGTCCCAGAGGTTTTCCGCGTCGATGGCGTCCTGCAGGGTTGTCATTTCCTCCATCAGCTCGTCCGAGTAATTCTCGGCGATCTCCATGGCAATCTCGTTGAAGCGGTCGACCTTGGCCTTTTTAGCAGCCACGCCCAGCATGACGTTTTCACGGACCGACAGGGATTCATCCAGCTGCGGTTCCTGCGGCAGGTAACCGACCTTGGCACCTTGGGCGGCCCAGGCCTCACCGGTGAAGTCGGTGTCGAGCCCGGCCATGATCTTCATCAGCGTCGATTTACCCGCGCCGTTGACGCCGACAACACCGATTTTCACGCCGGGCAGAAAGCTCAGGTGGATGTTTTCAAAGCACTTCTTGCCACCGGGATAGGTCTTGGAGACACCCTGCATGTGGTAGACATATTGATAGGCGGCCATGTCGCGTCCTCTGGGTCGGGAAATTGGGTTGAAACGCTGGATATCCGAGCGGGGCGGGCGGGGCAAGCTGGTGGTTTTGTGAATTTCGTCCCGTATCTGCATGGGCTAGGTTTGCCGGGCTGTATGAGGGGCATGAAGTGGTGGAACTGGCGGAACTGATATCAGGCTGGGCGCAACCGGGGCGGGTGGAGTGGATTGGCCTGCGGCCCGAGCGGCGGGTTGGGGTGGAGGTGGTGAGGGAGGCGGTGGTCTCAGCCGATGGGCTGGAAGGTGACCGAGGCCGTGCGGGTAAGCGGGCGGTTTCTTTGATCCAGCGGGAGCATCTGGCGGCCATTGGCTCTTATCTGGGGCAAGGACCGGTCGCGCCCGAAATCCTGCGGCGCAATCTGGTGGTTTCGGGGATCAATCTGGCCGCGCTCAAGGGGCGTGAGGTGCAGGTGGGTGAGGCGGTTTTGCGCTTTACCGTGATCTGTGCGCCATGCAGCCGGATGGAAGAGGCGCTGGGCAAGGGCGGCTATTCTGCCGTGCGGGGGCATGGGGGATGGTGCGCCGAAGTTGTCAGGCCGGGGCGGGTTGCGCTGGGCGACGCCGTGCAACCGATTGATTGACAACGCGGCCCGGTTCTGAACATCAGCAGGTTATGGAGCGGTACGACATCCCTTACGCGCGGCCCGGGCAGGTCGTTGGGTTGTTCGGCGGGTCATTCGATCCGCCGCATCAGGGCCATGTGCATGTGACGCGTGAGGCGATGAAGGCCTTTGGGTTGGATCGGGCGTGGTGGCTGGTGTCACCCGGCAATCCGTTGAAAGAGCGGGGGCCTGCGCCGATCGCGCGGCGCATGGCGGCGGCGCGGCGGGTGATGCAGCATCCGAAGGTCGACGTGACGGATATCGAGGCGCTGGTCGGCACGCGGGCAACGGCGGACACTCTGACAGCGCTCAGGCGGCTTTACCCGCAGGTGCGGTTTGTCTGGCTGATGGGCGCGGACAATCTGGCGCAGTTTCATCGCTGGAAAGACTGGCGGCTGATCATGGACACTGTGCCGGTGGGCGTGGTGGCGCGGCCGGGTGAGCGGATCTCGGCCCGGATGTCACCTGCGGCGCGGGTTTATGCGAAGTACCGGATTGACGGGCAGGCGCGGCACCTTTTGGGGCAGGCGCAGGCTCCGGCCTGGTGTTTCGTGAACGTGCCGATGATCGATGTCAGTTCGACCGAACTCCGGACACGCGGCGAATGGGGCGCAGAAGTGTTGCCGGAATAGCCCCAACGGGCGCATAATCTAACACGGTGGTTGTGTGCTTTTGATCTGTGGGATTTTAATTCGGCTATGGCTGGTCGTTTTTCACGTCGTTTATTTCTGGGGGGATTAGGGGCGTCCCTGATCCCGGCAGCGGGCCTTGCGCAGGCGCCGCTTGTATCGCTTAGGCCGCAGGCGCGCGGGGTCATATTAAGCGGTGCCGAGCGATTGGTGGCCGCAGCAGGCCTGAAGGGCGAGGTTGTGTTTGCGGTTGCGGATGTGGCGACCGGGGCGCAGCTGGAAGTGTTTGGCGAGGGCGCAAGTCTGCCCCCGGCCAGCGTCGGAAAGGCAATGACCGCGCTTTATGCGCTGGACGTTCTGGGGCCGGAACACCGGTTCGAGACCCGTCTGGTGGCGGATGGCCGGATCGAGAAGGGCGTTTTGCACGGCGATTTGATTCTGGTTGGGGGCGGCGACCCGCTGCTGGATACAGATGCGCTGGCTACGATGGCGGCCAATTTGCGCGAGGCCGGGATTATCGAAGTGCGCGGCGCGTTCAGGGTTTACGACGGGGCGTTGCCTTATGTGTTCAGCATCGATCCCGAGCAGCCGGATCATGTGGGCTATAGCCCGGCCGTCAGCGGCATTTCCCTGAACTTCAATCGCGTCCATTTCGAATGGAAACGCGCAGGGAGTGGCTATGACATAACCATGGATGCCCGCAGCGAGCGTTATGTGCCTGCGGTGGATGTCTCGGCCATGCGGGTCGAGGATCGTAGCCTGCCGATCTATACCTATCAGGCAAGCGCGCGGCAGGATCGCTGGACCGTGGCCAAGGGCGCGCTGGGCAATGGCGGGGCCCGCTGGTTGCCGGTGCGCAAGCCCGCTTTGTACGCGGGCGATGTATTTCGCACCTTGGCGCGGTCGAACGGGATCGTTTTGAAGCGCGTTCAGGTGACACGCCAGAGCGTGCAGGGTGTCGATCTTGTGGTGCATCGCAGCGACAGTTTGGATCGTGTCCTGCGCGGGATGCTGAAATACTCGACCAACCTGACGGCCGAGATGGTCGGGCTGGCCGCGACCAGGGCGCGCGGTGTTAACCCGCACACCCTGGCGGATTCGGCAGCCGAGATGAACCGGTGGGCCGCCAGTCGTTTCGGCGTGACAGGAATCGCCATGGTCGATCATTCGGGTCTGAGCGATGCCTCGCGCATGGTACCGGAGGATTTGGTTGCGGCCCTTGTCGCAACACAGAAGTCGGGGATGTTGCGGCCCTTGATGAAACCTTTTGCACTGACCGACCGGAACGGGCGGCCCGTCAAGAACCACCCGATCAAGGTTGATGCCAAGACAGGGACATTGAACTTTGTATCCGGGTTGGGCGGTTTCCTGACGACTGCGGACGGGGTCGATCTGGCCTTTGCGATATTCACCGCCGACGTGGACCATCGCGCAACGATCCCACGCGCGCAGCGTGAGCGCCCGGACGGTGCACGCAGCTGGAACAGCAGATCGCGAAAATTGCAGCGCGCTTTGCTGGAGCGCTGGGGGTCACTTTATGGAAGCTGAAACCTGAAACCCGCCTGAAGCGGGCGTCAGACGGTATGGCGCGCCCTGGCCCCGCGCTCGATCGCGGCCGCGTGCAGGCGGTCGATGTTCAGCTCGTACCGGATTTCTTCCAGCAGGCGCAGTTCGGATTCGGCCAGCGTTCCGTCAGCGGCAGCGACGTCACAGGCCAGAGCATAGGCCGTTTCGTTCAAGCGTTCGGGCAGGTTGTCCCGGATCAGGCCAAACAGCGCATCCAGCCCGTCTTCCTGTTCGAACAGGTCAAACACGATCTGCGACACGTGGCGCATCCGGTCGATGTCGTACCCGGCGAAGACCGGCAACATGTTCACGGCGACCTCGATCTTGACCAGCTCGGCAGTTCGGATGTTTTCGTCGGAGGCCGAGATCGCAACCATGATCGCCACAAGGCAATCCTGTGGGGACATCGGGTGGGGAACTTGCTCGGTCATTCGGTGCATCCTGCTTGGGGTTCGTCAATGGCGCAGGATAGAAGGGGGGCAAGGCAGGTTCAACATCTTGTTTTGCCCCACTGTGCGGCAGGTTGAACCGGTCAGGTGTTCATTACCGCCATACCGCCGAGCAAAAGGCCCGCCCCGATCCAATAGCGCAGCCCCAGCGTTTCACCGAAGAACAGCCACGAGGCGAGGGGGACCAAGACAAAGCTGAGGGCCATGAACGGATAGGCCTGCGACAGCGGCACATGCCTGAGGACGTAAATCCAGAGTATCGTTGCAGTGCCGTAAATCGCCAGCGCGACGAGCAAGAAAGGGTCGAGCAGGGTATGCAACAGCCCCATCGCACCGGTCGCGGTGCGACCCTCGATCCGCCCGCCAGCGAGTTTGAACAATACCTGTCCGACCGAAATCATGACAGGTGTCAGAAGCAGCCCGGTCCAGACCAGTGCTGTGGGTGCGGTTGCGCTCATGCAGCCTGATCCTTGAGGGGCTTTCCGGTGGATTCCTCGGCCGGTCGATCCTCGCAGTAATAGATGTCACGCCCGATATCCTCGCAGGTGTGAAGGCTGGGGCTGGGATGCACGGCGCGCAGAAAGCTGTGGGTGTAGGGAAAGAAATTGAAATGCGGGTTGAAGCTGTAGCGATATTCCCGTTCGCGCGGGACCACGATGATAACCCGCTTGCGCGCGACCCGGCGCAATTCAGCGATGGCACGGCGGTAATCCAGCAGATGTTCGATCACATGGGTGCAGATGACCGTGTCGAAACTGTTATCCTCAAAAGGCAGGTCTTCGATCCGGGCGGCAACATATCTGATGTTTTCGATGGCTTCAGCGTCATCGATAACGAAATCGACACCGGTCATGGCCGTGATGTCCGGGCGCAGGGCGCGGATGCGTTGCAGCAGAGCCCCGGTGCCGCAGCCGACGTCGCAGATGCTGTTGCCAACAATGTCGCTGGCGATCCGGTCAATGCAGGCGTCGGAATTGTCAGTACCATCATGCACGCGCGGGTGTTCCCGGTAGAGCGTTTCGTATTCTTCGTCCGTCAGAAAAGGCGCGCGTTCGCGGAACGCTGCCAGCCGGGTAATGTGTTCCCCCCAGACACGGCACGCAAGCCAGTGAAAAGCGGCGCTGTCGCGAAGGATCGGCGGGACGATATCCTCGAGCACAAAGCGGATTAGGTTGCTGGTTTCGCGTCGCATCTAGTTTCCTTTGGTCCCGGGGAGGTTTCCCGGCGTCTTTCTATCGTAGCACCGCAGTGCAAACACGTGAAATATCCGGGTCAGGTCAAAGCCTGTCGCCCGTGTCTTTTATGTTTCGCGCGCCAAACCCATCTTATGAGTGTGGCTGGAGTAAGGCTTGCGGATGGAAAAACCGGTACGGGATTGCGGACGCTCCTGGCGTGGATCAGAGGCTGAGGGCGGGCAGTACAGTCATTTAGCGGCAAAACCCCGTGACAAGGCGGTTTTCCACGGGTTCCGGGCAGTTAAAACACGGGTGCTTTATTGACTCATGCTGCACTGGCACAATAGGAGGAGCCGGTCGGGTTGCGTGGTGCAGCCGCGACCGTTTCCCCAATGGAGCACATTGAAATGTCTGAACTGCGCGAAACCGCGATGTCGTCCAAGGCCTGGCCCTTTGAAGAGGCGCGCCGGTTGCTTAAACGCTATCAGAAAGGTGCTCCGGAAAAGGGGTATGTGCTGTTTGAAACCGGATACGGCCCGTCGGGCCTGCCGCATATCGGCACGTTCGGCGAGGTGGCGCGGACCACGATGGTCAAGCGCGCCTTTGAAGCGCTGTCGGATATCCCGACCAAGCTGATCTGTTTTTCGGACGATCTGGACGGGATGCGCAAGGTTCCCAGCAACGTGCCGAACCCCGAGGCGCTGGAAGAGCATTTGCAGCGCCCGCTGACCTCGGTTCCTGATCCGTTTGGCGAATTTGACAGCTTTGGCGAACACAACAACGCGATGTTGCGCCGGTTCCTTGATACCTTCGGGTTCGAATACGAGTTCTACTCGGCGCGCGACTTTTATCGCTCGGGCCAGTTCGACGAGATTCTGAAGCGTGCGGTTGAACGCTACGACGACGTGATGGCCATCATGTTGAAAAGCCTGCGGGAAGAACGCCAGCAGACCTATTCGATCTTCCTACCGATCCACCCGGAAACCGGGCGGGTTCTGTATGTGCCGATGAAAAAGGTCTGCGCCGAAACCTATACCGTTACCTTCGATGATGAAGACGGCAAGGAATGGACCGTTCCCGTGACCGGTGGCAACGTGAAGCTGCAATGGAAGCCGGATTTCGGGGCGCGCTGGGCGGCACTGGGCGTTGATTTCGAGATGTACGGCAAGGAACACGCGACCAACGAAAAGATCTATGACGGGATCTGCCGGGCCTTGGGTGGCCGCGCGCCCGAGCATTTCAGCTATGAGCTGTTTCTGGACGAGAACGGACAGAAGATTTCGAAATCGTCGGGCAATGGTGTGTCGATTGACGAATGGCTGACCTATGCGCCGACCGAGTCGCTGGCTTATTTCATGTACCAAAAGCCCAAGACGGCCAAGCGGATGCATTTCGACGTGATCCCGAAAGCCTATGATGAGTATCATCAGCAGCTGCGCGCCTATCCGGGGCAGGACCTGAAGGCACAGTTGAACAACCCGGTCTGGCATATTCACGGCGGCGACGTCCCTGAATCGACCCTGATCGTTCCCTTTGCGATGCTGCTGAATCTGGCATCGGTTTCCGGTGCCGAAGACAAGGAGGCGCTGTGGGGCTTTATTCGCCGCTATGCGCCCGAGGCAACGGCAGAGAGCCATCCCGATCTGGACAAGGCTGCTGGTTTCGCCGTGCGGTACTTCAACGATTTCGTCAAGCCGACGCGCAAGCATCGCGCGCCGACGGATCAGGAGCGCGAGGCGCTGGAAGCTCTGAAAGCGGCGCTTGAGGCGTATGATGGCCCGACCGAGGATGAAGCGTTGCAATCGGTGGTCTATGCCATCGGCCGCGAGCGGTTTGATCCAATGAAAGGATGGTTCTCGGCGCTTTATGAGGTGCTGCTGGGGGCCTCGCAAGGGCCGCGCTTCGGGGGTTTTATCGCGCTTTACGGCGTGCCCGAGACCATCGCGCTGATCGACAAGGCACTGGCCGGAGAGCTGGTCTGATTTGACCTGAACCGGCATGGGGCTATCCTTGGCACAGGAGGTGGCCCCATGCGTCGATTATTGCTTGCATTATCCCTGAGCGCCGGGCTGGCGTCGGGCGCGTTTGCGCAGAGTGCCGAGATCGAGGCCAATATCGCGGCGCAGATACAGGCCTTCCGGGCGGATGACTTTGCGACCGCCTTCACCTTTGCCAGCCCCAGCATCCAGCGTCTGTTTCGAAACCCCGACAATTTCGGCGCGATGGTGCGCAATGGCTATCCCATGGTCTGGCGTCCTGCCGATGTGCGTTTTCTGGAACTGCGCGAGGTTGATGGCGCGCTGTGGCAGAAGGTGATGATTACGGACGGTAACGGGCGGGTGCATCTTCTGGACTATCAGATGATCCCGCTGACGGAAGGCTGGAAGATCAACGGGGTGCAACTGTTGGGTGCCGCTGACCCTGCGGCCTGAGGCAACACCACCGTCACGGTGATATGAGCCGTGATTAATTCCTTTTCGATATCCAGACTGTCGCGTTCGGGGCGGACCTGAACACGGGGTTTGGACGCGTCGCCGGATTTGCGCGACGCGATTGGGAAAGGGTTTTCAATGAACAAGGCAATCACCGACGGCATCGTGTTCATGCCGCCTCAATTCGCGAATGGTCTGACGGTTTGGTCTGCGGGGGACGGAACACCCGGATCGCCCACATATGGCGGGTCCGGCACGGGCGTATTTGTTCCGGCGGATGCGGATTTTGCCGGTTGTCTTGAAATCCTGAAGGTCAACACAACGCAGCAATTGCGTTACATGGGGCAGACGCCGATTCTGCCCGGTTGCTATTTGCAGATCAAAGCCCGGGTCAAGGCGATCAGTGGCCCGTTGCCGTCGGTGCGTATTGCAGCCTGGGCCGGTGGCGCGGGTGATGTGCACGTAGCCGGTGTTGTGGAGCAGGGGCCGGCCACCCAGCTGTCGGGCTATGGCACGATTCACGAGATCACCGCGATTGTCGGCACCGGCCAGCGCCCGGGCGTGGACATGCCCTGGGGGCTGGCCGCCCTTTACGGGCATTTCGGCCTGGATATCGAAGGGGCCAACGGCGCGCTGGTGCGCGTCGATGATCTTGAGATCACCGATGTCACCGGGTTCTTTCTGCGCGAGATGATCAGCCTGGTCGACGTACGCGACTTTGGTGCGGTTGGTGACGGTGTGACGGATGACTCGGTTGCGTTTGAGGCGGCGGATCAGGCCGCCGGTGGCCGCCGGGTCTTTGTTCCGCAAGGCACCTATCACCTTGCGGAGAACACCAGCATCGATGCGGAGATTGAATTCGAAGGCACCGTCACCATGCCGGATGACAAGATGCTGTTGCTGACCAAGGATTTCCATCTGCCCGCATATATCGAGGCGTTCGGAGATGAGGAGCTGGCCTTCAAGAAGGCGTTTCAGGCGCTGCTGAACAATTCGGACCACGATTCGCTGGATCTGGGCGGGCGCAAGATTTCCGTTTCCGCGCCGATCGACATGGCCGCTGCGGTTCCCAACAAGCAAAGCGGCTTTTCCACGCGGCGCGTGATCCGCAACGGGCAGTTCGATGTCAAAAGCGGAACCGCCTGGGACACAGAAACCTTCACCTCTGTCGCCACCTATGACCCCCTGGACAAGACACGTCTGACCAATGTCGCCAATGTGGCCAATATTCCCGTGGGATCGCTGGTTGAGGGCAGTGGTGTCGGGCGTGAGGTTTACGTGCGCTCGAAGAACATAGGCGCCGGTGAGATGACCCTGAGCGCGCCCATCTATGACGCCGCCGGTACCCAGACCTTTACCTTTCAGTCGTTCAAATACCTGCTGGATTTCAGCGGTTTCGATACGTTGCGGAAGTTCGGCATGGAGCAGATCGAGTTTCAGTGCAACAGCCGGTGCAGCGGCATTCGTCTGGCGGCCTCGGGCAGTACGTTTTCGTTGAAAGACTGTTTTATCAGTCGCCCGAAGGATCGGGGCCTGACCTCGACCGCGACGGGGTGCAAGGGACTGCTGATCGACAATTGCCAGTTCCTGTCCTCAGAAGAGGCGCTCGACGTGACGGACCGGAACTCCATCGGGCTGAACACCAACTCGAACGATGTGAAGCTGCGTCACAATCAGGCGGTGCGGTTCAAGCATTTTGCCGTTCTGGGCGGTGGCACCAATTTGGTTCTGGGCAACCATTTCTTTCAGGGCGACGGCATCCCGCAGGGGGTCCGTACCGCAGGGCTGATCATGATCGGCACCTACAACACCTCGACCATTGCCGAGAACTATGTCGACAACTGCTTTATCGAATGGACCAATGAACGGGATGCGGCGCCCACCTATACCAGCGGGTTTTCGTTCAGTTCGATGAGCATCACGGACAATATCTTTTTCTCGAGCGATGCACCGGCCTGGTTCAGCTATATCATCATCCGCCCCTATGGTGCTGGCCATTACCTGAATGGCGTGACGGTGACCGGCAACAAGTTCCGCGCCACCAGCGGTTCGATCGATCGGGCGGAACGGGTCGATACATCTTTTGCCGATCTGGACAATAACAGGCATTCGAACGTGACCTACGAGAACAATACCTATCACGGGATTGCCAAGAGATCATCGAACCCGCTGCGCGTCCGCAGCCAGCAGAACTCGGTCGCGAATGTCTGGGCGGTTTCGGCAAACGGCGAGTTGCCATTTGGCGGCAAGGCGCGCGGCTGCGATGGGGTCACTGCCATCGGGTCGCTGACCGGGGTGTTCAACAACCTTGTCTATTCGGCCCCTCATGTTTTGACCGAACAGGGGGCCAGTGGCGACAGTCTTATTCTGCGCTGGCCAGATCACCTGAAAGGCGAAGTCTCGGTCACGATGCGCATGGAGCGTTGAAACAGCGGCTGGTCGCCCATACCGGGTGGCCAGCCACCTGACAAACGGGCGCAGAAAAGCGCGGATTGGCGCAGCGGCAAGGAAATAGGCGACGTTTCAATCTGATGTGCTAGGCTTGGGGAAAGAAATGGAGAATCCCGATGCCGAAAATCGCCAAAAACGCCAGTGTTCAGACAGTTATCACCACGTTTGAAATGACGCCCGGCACCTGTCAGGACCTTTTGGAGGCGCTGACCGACGCCTATTCCGAGTTCATCTCGAAGCAGCCCGGCTTTGTTTCTGCCGGGCTTCATGTGAATGATGCGCAAACCCGGATTGCCAACTATTCGCAATGGCAACGCCGCGAGGATTTCCTGGCCATGCTGCGGACCGCCGAGATGCGCGACCGCAACCGCAAGATCAACGAGCTGTGCAAGAGCTTTGAGCCGGTCATGTATGACGTTGCAGAGACATTTGGCTCTACCTGACCTGAATCAAAGCCTGCCGTGCATGTCTGTTTCAAAGTAAGCCTGCAAAACGGAGGCGCATGCTATGTATCACAACATTCTCGTTCCGATCTCTTTCGATGCTGAAAGAGACACGTCCGGGCCGTTGAAACTGGCCCGGGTTCTGGCCACGCCGGACGCGCAGGTCACATTGCTGCATGTGGTTGAGCATATTCCAAATTATGCAATCTCGTACATGCCGTCCGAATATCTGACCGAGGCCCGAAAGGCGATTCAGTCAGAGCTTGATACGCTGGCGTCGCAATTGCCGAATGCCACGGGCGTCGTGATCGAAGGGCATTCCGGCCGGACCATTCTGGACTGGGCCGAGGCGCATCACCCGGACCTGATCATCGTGGCCTCGCACCGGCCGGGGATGCAGGATCTGCTGCTGGGATCCACCGCGTCCCATATTGTGCGCCACGCCCCTTGCGCGGTGCATGTGGTCCGGTGACGGTCGGACATCACTGACAGTAAGCCGCGTTGTGCCTGTGCGGGCGGCGGTTTCGGGCCGGGCCAGATTTTTTGAACCCGGTGGAACTGTGTTGCCTCGGCTTTGCCACATATTGCCCTTATGGGTCTGGGCATGTTGTTCAAGAAACCAACGCAGGAAGCACCTGACCTGAACCCGCGCTCGGCCAAACGACACCAGCGCGCCGAGGCGGCGCGGCGGCAGGCGCTGTCCCCGCTGAGGATACTGGTCATGGTTCTGCTGCTGCCGCTGACGACCGCGCTGATTGCCACGGGCGTCTTTCTGCGCACCTCGGGCTATGAGCGGGACGAGGCGGTGATCCACCTGATCGCGCTGGCGGGATGTGATGCGACACAGGCCATGGGGATCGGTCCATTCCGCGCTGGGCAGCCGGGATATCATGAGCGCAACGACCCGGATGGTGACGGGGTGGCCTGCGGGTATGCCGAGCTGGAGCTGCCGCGCGCGACCACCGTGCAGGCGCAAGACCAGCTGAAGCCGCGCGAACGGTCGGTGGGAAGCGCCAAGTTCGTGCGCCCCTGAATTCGGGGGAAGGGTTTAGCCTTTCATCGCCTGTAGCAGTTCCAACAACCCTTTGCGGTCGTCGTCACTGGCATAATCGCCGGTGGCCAGCCGTTCGGCGATTCGCAGGCGCAGGCGTTCCTGTTGGGTGCGGACCTCTTCCCCGGCGGTTTCGGCCAGCGTCTTCATGATCACCGCCACGGCCTGTTGGCGTTTGGTGGTGGGGTTGGCGATGTAATCGACAAGGCTCTGCTGGCCGGAATCGAGGATGTTTTCAGCCAGTTCGCGCAGTTGGTCGCCATTGGGCAGCAGCGGGGCAGGGGCCTGTTCGGGGGGCAGGATTTCCGGCACGCTGCGCGGGGTCTCGGCCAGGGCGTTCGCGCCATCGACAAAGGCTTCGGTGATCATCCGCGTGATCTTGATCGCGCGCGGGTCCTTGAACAGGGCCGAGGCGATGGCCACGCCGTAATCGGTATAGACCCACGGATTGACCCGCCGCCCGCCGCGGCCTTTGGGTTTTGAAATCACATTCTGTGATTGCAAATCGGCAACCTCGGCATCGGAAAGCTGAAAGCGGTAGCCTTCGAACAGGTCGGTGTTGCGCGACACCGCCTGATTGAAGGCACTGACGGATTTTCCGTAGAACTGCGCCAGATCCTCGGCCAGCACCACACGGGTGCCGCGTACCCTGTGAATGGCACTTTGGACCTCATGCGCGCTGGGCAGGTTTTTCGGGTTCGTCATGGCAGCCGTTTGGAATCACAATTTGTGATTTCAAACGTGGAGGAGGGTGGGGCGGGGTGCAAGGGTGGAGTGTGGGGATCTCCCTGCCCTAAACCTGATAAACTGCGTGCTCAGCCGGGCGTATTGCGCAGATAGGCAAAGCGATAGGCAAGCGCGACGCCGCCTGCGCCGCCGACAATATTGCCGATCGTGACCCAGAACAGGTTGCCGATGGCCGCGCCAAAACCGAGGTCGGCACCCGCAAGCGCGCCTTGCGGCAGCAGGTACATATTGGCGACGGAATGCTCGAGCCCCAACAGGACAAACGCTGCAATGGGCCAGAGTACCGCCATGACCTTGCCCACCACCGATCTGGCCGCGAAGCTCAGCCAGACGGCAAGGCAGACCAGCGCGTTGCACAGAACGCCGCGCGTAAAGGCTTGGGTGGCCGAGAGGTCGGCCTTGCCATTTGCGATTGCTGATGCGGTGGCCCCCATGGGCCCGTCCAGCAAACCGGTTGCAGCGAAGGCCAGAGCCAGCGCGATTGCCCCGGCCAAATTCCCGAGATACACGAGGCCCCAGTTGCGCAGCAGGGCGCGCGGCGAGATTTTCCGATCCACCGCCGCGATGGTCATCAGGGCGTTTCCGGTGAACAGCTCGGCCCCGCCGACGATCACAAGGATCAGGCCCAGAGAAAACACGACGCCACCCAGGAACCGGGCCGGTCCAAACCCCGGGTCAACGCCGGTCATGACCATGGTGAAGGCGGCCCCGCCGAAGCCGATGAACACACCCGCAAGTATCGCCAGAGTCAGCGTCTGGCCGACCGTGAGATGTGCCTTGGCAACGCCAGCGGTTTCAACCAGCTCGGCGATCTGGGCGGGTTTGTAGGCGTCAATTCCGGTTGGATTCCGTGTTTGCATGGGACCCACTTTGCCGACGCATTCGTGGTGCGGCATTGATAGGGATCAAAGCATCCGTCGGTGCAAAAACAACCGCACTGGGGGCGAGGCTGCAACCCTGAAGGGACAGCCGCCCGGATGCAGTGCGGTGTATGGTTGAAAATCGGCGCAAATCGCCGGTATCAATGCGAGATTTCTGGCTGTCGTGCTAGGGTGCGCGCGGCGGGGCCGTTCCGGCCGTGTTACATGGCAATTTTGCCAGACGACGGAGGATAGTGATGTTTGCACGAATTACCCAATACAAAATGAAGCCCGGTACGCGCGAGGCGGCGACGGCGAAGATGAATGAATTGAAATCCGACATCATGGGTATGCCCGGCATGCACAGTTTTACCAATGTGATGAACGAGGATGGTTCGGGCTATGTGATCTCGGTTGTCGAAAGCGAAGCGACCTCGAACGCGAATGCGCCCAAAGTGGCCGAGCTGTGGGGCCATTTCGCTGAATTCATGGAAGGCCCGCCGACGCCGGTTGGGTACGACGTGATTGCCCATTGGGATAAGGGGTAACGGTTCGGGCGGGGATAGACCCGCCCTTTCTTTTAGTTGGAGAGAACAACGCTTTGGACCTCACACGCGCTGGGCAGGGTGTTCGCGTTCGTCATAGCAGCCGTTTGGAATCACAACTTGCGATTTAAAACGTGGAGGAGGGTGGAGCGAGGCGCAAATGCGGAGTGTGGGGTAGCGATTAGGATGGAGTAATAACCGATCATGCGTATTGTTTGCTTGGTAGTGACGGGTTGGAAATCCAACCTACACTTGCTTACGAATTCTGGACCAAGAAGTTCTCGTGGAAGCCGCTTAACGTTTTAACTCGCTCAATAAAGCTGTTGAACAGATCCACCAAAACAGGACGTTCTTGATACAATCCCAAAAAACAAATGAACTCCGAAACAGCGGCAACAGAGTGAATTGCATTTACTTCCAAGAATTGAGGCCGGGGAATTTTAAAGCTTGTCTTGGCAACAAAACGGTCCCCTTTAGGTTCAAGATGATGTTGGTACAAATCCCCCCAGTTTCCGTGGACTATCTGTGAGCCTCCGCCGAAAACCGCATCATAAGCCTGACCAAAGCCGATAGCTTTCGCTCTTTTGTAAAGGCTACTGTTTTGCCAATCCCTCATTCGATTTGCGGGCAAGTCTTTTTTCTCTAGCTGAGACATTCGAAACGTTCTTTCAATTGAGCGACGCATACGGTCTTCAATCGGCAGCGAATTCCCGTCCCGTTCTGCCACGTTTTTGTCGATGGTGTCTAAAAGCTTACCTTCGTGTTGCAGCGAGTAGGCTACAAAATTATCAAAGTTCGCCTGCTCTGGATTTCTCATCAAAAATATGGAGTTAACCGTTGTCTCGAAATGCAATCTTGAAAGGATGAATGCAGTCTCAAGCCGGTGCTTGCAAGTTTGATCCAGTATGGCATCAATTAGCTTGTAGAGCCGTACCAAGCTTCCGCCGATTATTGCCTCGTTTCTCGTCCAGCCATCTTGACCACTTGGGTAAATTGATGCCGCTGTTATTAAGTAGCTTCCCGCTTCAATCAGCAGGTCAACGCACACACCAACGAATTCGCTCTCCGAATCGAAAGCTAAGATTTTCTCTTCTAGAATTTCGGTTGGTTTTATTTCGGCAAAGTGCGCTAGGATTTCTTCATTAATAGGCAATGTTACTTTACCTCTTCCGCCTCTTCACATTCCCGCCCCGCTGCCCCGGCCGTCCAGCCGTTGACCGTCCGCGCGATTTAACCGCGTCCTCCGAGGCTTTTTCCACCGCCCATTGGCGGGCCATGGGGTCGTCGGCGATGGCCAGATCGACCGCTTCCAGGCGTTTGATTTCATCCCGGATGTTGGCGGCCTCTTCGAATTCCAGGTTCTCGGCGGCTTTGCGCATCTGATCGCGCAGCCCGTTCAGGTGCGCCTCGAGGTTGGCGCCGTGCATCGGTTTGTCGATGGTGGCGGTGACGCGGTTCATGTCCACGTCGCCCGCATACAGCCCGGCCAGAACATCCTCGACATTCTTTTTCACGGTCGCGGGCGTGATGCCGTGTTCCACGTTATAGGCCATCTGCTTGGCGCGGCGGCGGTCGGTTTCGGCCAGCGCGCGTTCCATCGAACCGGTGATCTTGTCGGCATACATGATCACCCGGCCATCGGCGTTGCGCGCGGCGCGGCCAATGGTCTGAACCAGCGAGGTCTCGGACCGCAGAAAGCCTTCCTTGTCGGCGTCCAGAATGGCGACCAGCCCGCATTCGGGAATGTCGAGCCCTTCACGCAGCAGGTTGATGCCGACCAGCACGTCGAACGCGCCCAGACGCAGGTCGCGCAGAATCTCGATGCGTTCCAGCGTGTCGATATCGGAATGCATGTAGCGCACCTTGATGCCCTGTTCGTGCAGGTATTCGGTCAGATCCTCGGCCATGCGTTTCGTCAGCGTTGTGACCAGCGTGCGATAGCCATCGGCGGCGACCTTGCGCACCTCGTCCAGCAGGTCGTCGACCTGCATCGACACGGGGCGGATTTCGACCTGCGGGTCCAGCAGGCCGGTGGGGCGGATCACCTGTTCGGTGAAGACGCCGCCGGTCTGGTCGAGCTCCCACGCGGCGGGGGTGGCCGAGACGAAGACGGATTGCGGGCGCATGGCATCCCATTCCTCGAACTTCAAAGGCCGGTTGTCCATGCAGGACGGCAGGCGGAACCCGTGTTCGGCCAGCGTGAACTTGCGCCGATAGTCGCCCCGGTACATGCCGCCGATCTGCGGCACGCTGACATGGGATTCGTCGGCAAAGACGATGGCGTTGTCGGGGATGAATTCGAACAGGGTCGGGGGCGGCTCGCCCGGTGCGCGACCGGTCAGATAGCGCGAATAGTTCTCGATCCCGTTACAGACGCCGGTGGCCTCGAGCATTTCCAGATCGAAATTGGTGCGCTGTTCCAGCCGCTGCGCCTCGAGCAGTTTGCCTTCGCCGACCAGCTGGTCGAGGCGCATCCGCAGTTCTTTTTTGATCCCGATGATCGCCTGCTGCATCGTCGGTTTCGGCGTCACATAGTGGGAATTCGCATAGACCCGGATATGGTCCATCGTGTCGGTCTTTTCGCCGGTCAGCGGGTCGAATTCGGTGACCTGTTCCAGTTCCTCGCCGAAGAAGGACAGTTTCCAGGCGCGGTCTTCAAGGTGGGCGGGCCAGATTTCCAGACTGTCGCCCCGCACCCGGAACGAGCCGCGCTGAAACCCCTGATCGTTGCGGCGGTATTGCTGGGCCACCAGATCGGCCATCACCTGCCGCTGGTCGTATTCGTGACCGACCTTCAGATCCTGCGTCATCGCCCCGTAGGTTTCGACCGAACCGATACCGTAGATGCACGACACCGAGGCGACGATGATCACGTCATCGCGTTCCAGCAGCGCCCGCGTGGCCGAGTGGCGCATCCGGTCGATCTGTTCGTTGATCTGCGATTCTTTCTCGATGTAGGTGTCAGAGCGCGGCACATAAGCTTCGGGTTGGTAATAGTCGTAGTAGGACACGAAATATTCCACCGAGTTTTCGGGGAAGAAGCCCTTGAATTCACCGTATAGCTGCGCGGCGAGCGTTTTGTTGGGGGCCAGGATGATGGCGGGGCGCTGGGTTTCCTCGATCACCTTGGCCATGGTGAAGGTCTTGCCCGTTCCGGTCGCGCCCAGCAGCACCTGATCGCGTTCCCCGTCCAGCACGCCGCCCGCCAATTCCTTGATCGCCGTGGGCTGATCGCCCGCCGGATTGAATTCGGTATGCATCACGAATTGCCTGCCGCCTTCCAGTTTCAGGCGGGCGCGCACGTCTTCGGCGGTCAATTGGGTCTTGTCGGAATGGGCGTATGGCATAGGCAGGCTCCGGGCGTCAGGCCCTTACATTTGTTCTTATTTTGTCCAACTGCAAGGGCCGATCCGAATTCATTGCGCGCAATGCGGTCTGAGACTGTGCGGGGGTGAGATGGTGTAATGTTCTTGCGTTTGTTTGGCGCGATCCTATCCCAGCCTGATGACAGTTTCTGGCATGAGTTCGCGGGCGAGGGCCGCGACAATTGCAATCTTGCCCCCGGGCGCGCTCTGACGCATAAACGGGCTCAGCCAAGTGAGTACGGAGAGGCGACATGCGCGCACGGATTTACCAGCCCGCAAGAAATGCGATGACCTCGGGGATGGCCAAGACCCGCAAATGGGTTCTGGAATACGCCCCGGCCTCGGCGCGCGAGGTTGATCCGCTGATGGGCTGGACGTCGTCCAGCGACACGCAGGCTCAGGTGCGCCTGAAGTTCGACACGAGGGAAGAGGCGCTGGATTATGCCAAGGCCCACGGTATCGATGCTGAGGTCAGCGAGCCGCACAAGCGCAAACCCAATCTGCGTGCGCGGGGCTATGGCGAGAATTTCGCAACCGACCGGCGTGCCCCCTGGACGCACTGAATGATCGAAATCCGCGAGGCTGACCCGACATCGGACGTATTACGCCCGATTGTCGAGGCGCATTTTGCCCATGGCGAAACTGCGGGACCTGCGGAAAGCAACCACACGATGGACGCCGAAGCATTGGCTGGCCCGGGGGTGCGATTCTGGGCCATTTTTGACGGACAGCAGCCATTGGGATGCGGTGCGCTGAAAGCGCTGCCCGATGGAACCGCCGAAGTGAAATCGGTGCATATTCTGGCGCAGGCAAGAGGGCGCGGGCTGGCGCACGTGCTGATGACGCATCTGGCTGAACAGGCTGGCGCAGAGGGGTGCGAGGCTTTGGTTCTTGAGACCGGGGCGAGCCATCTTCGCGAATATGATGCCGCCCGCAAGCTGTATGAGTCGCTGGGCTATTCCTATTGCGGGCCAATCTTTGGGTATGTTGACGATCCCAACAGCGCATTCATGCGCTTGCCTCTTGAACCCCGCGGGTAAAAACCGCAAGAAGGGCGCAGCGGTCCCTTAGCTCAACTGGATAGAGCAGCTGACTTCTAATCAGCAGGTTGAGGGTTCGAGTCCTTCAGGGATCGCCAATAATTTCAAATGTTTATGCATTAACCTCGTGCGTATCTTGCTTGATAGGTAAGCGTAGGGTAAGCGTAGGTGCCGATTTTTCCCTTTACATTCGCCCGAGGGTTGCATGACTCTGCAGACAGGGGAGGAACTGATGGGACACATCAGGCTTGGCACTTTGCCTCGGTCCAGGAAGTGGCGCGAGGTCGTTGATCTGATCGCAACCGATGCGTCAGTCGAAGAGATCGCCGAGGCCGCAGCGGATGCATCTGAGAGCGATCTCGCACGGGCGAGTCGTGACCCCAGGTTTCAGTTTGTAAGTGATCTCCTCGTGAGGCTGCCTTTGCTTGCAAGGGCTCCTGGCTTCGAAGACGCTTTGGCTGACTTGGGCATTGCGACGTCGGAGCTCGGTTCAGTGACCGGCTTGCTGGCCGGTTTGGATCGTGCCATTGATCGCAACAGCTTCGATCTCCGAAGTTCCTCAGATGCAGGAGAATTGGCGAAGGTCGCGCTCTTGGAAAGCCTTTCCGTTCAGCTGCACGACCGGTTGCCATCCCTGTTTGAACCGACACCGCAAGAAATTCGCCAAGCACTCGCGAGCTTCGCCTCGGGTGATGCATTTGCGAGACTCTCGCGGGATTTCTTTGCCCGGCTGACATACCGCTCGCTAGACTATTATCTGAGCCGAGAACTCGCCAATCACACTGGCGAGGATCGACGCTTTTCCACCGATGCACAGCGAGTGACATTTCAAAAAGCCCTCGCCCAGCACACATTTGAAGTGTCTAGAATTGTCGAAGAATATGCAGGCGGCTGGTATGGCAAAACCGTCTGGCAAAAGCAGGCGCTTGATCGCGATGCAATAGACAAGTTCACAGCTTACGCGTTCAAAAAGATGCGCTCGGAGTTTGGGCGCCGTCGCGCCGTTGTCTGAAGTTGAAGTCAGATGGTTGCCGCCGCTGACAAAAAGCGGCGGTGATGAAGTCCTGCGTCTCGACATTGCTGGCCGCGAAGTCGCAATGACGCTGCGGATTGGACAATTGAACCGTCAATTGGTCGAGGCCCTGCAGGATCGTGCGCTCGATTTGCTGGAGATTGCCGCGCTTGTCTATTGCGCGGACGCGGCAGTCAGCCGTGGTGGCCCGGCGGATCAGAAGATGGGTGAGAAGTGGCACAGACGGTTCGTAGCCACCATGCCGGTACGCGATCTGGATTTCTGGCAACGTGAGAGCGTAATACAGGCTCTGGAAGAAACGTTGATGTTTCTATCCGGCGACCGCTTTGAATTTTCTTTTTCGACCAAAGACGAACCGGATGCAGAGCGATCGCGCTTCTTCAAATTCGGCCGAAATAGTTCATGGAAGCCCCACCGCGTCCTGATGTTTTCCGGCGGGCTCGATTCCTTTGCGGGTGCTGTGGAAGAAATCGTAGAACAGAAGCATCGGGTTGCTTTGGTCAGTCGTGCCTCGTCCACGAAAATAGCGCCGGTCCAGAAACGGCTGATATCAGCGTTGAGCAAACGGTACGGACCGGAAATGTGCCGTCACATTCCCATGACCGCCCAGTTGAAGAGCCGATCGACCGCGGAAAGAACGCATCGCACACGCTCATTCTTGTTTGCGGTACTTGGGTCGATCACTGCAACGGCCTTTGGGCTGGACCGCGTGTCGTTCCATGAAAACGGGGTCGTGAGCCTCAACCTACCGCTGGTCGGCAACGTCGTTGGAACACGAGCGACGCGAACCACGCATCCAAAGACACTGAAGCTGTTCACCGGTCTTCTGCGGCTTGTTTTTGAAAATGACATGCGGGTCGACAATCCATTCTTTGCTCGGACAAAAGCAGACGTTTTGGAACGTATCTCCCATCTTGGCATGGCAGACCAGATCGTTGAGACGCGCAGTTGCGCTGATGTGCATAATCAAACCCATCAATACTTCCATTGTGGGCGCTGTTCTCAGTGTATCGATCGGCGGTTCGCGATGCTTTCAAAGGGGTTGGAGCGATTTGACCCGGAAGATGCCTATCGCGTGGACCTTGTGTCGGACGCTCGACCGAACGGGACCGACCGGGAGATGGCGTTGTCCTACGTACGCAATGCAGTGTTCTTCGAGAACGCCACACCAGATGCGCTGGCCCGGAGTTTCCCGGTTGTTCTGGACGCGGTCAATCATCTCGACAGTCCACCAGACACAGCCATGTCGATGATCGCAGATTTGCTTAACCGCCACGGCAAGGCGGTCACATCTGTCATGCGCAGAACTCTCGAAAGCAAGTCACCCGGCGAGTTCCCAGAACAGAGTTTGCCAAGACTATATGGCGAGATGCAGAGCGCCTTGTCCTTGCCTTTCGTGCCGGCTCCCTCAGTTGATAAAAACGAGAAAGAGAAACCACCGCTGACCATAGAAATCGACAAAACCTCAAGTTTGGTTTTGATCGGCGAACATATTGAGCTTAAGAAAAACGCCACAGCGGATCTGTTGATCGTTTTGGCTGAAGAGTGGCTCCGTGCGGCAGGCAAAGGTCTCGAACCTTTGGAGTATCCCTGCTTGAAGTCTGGCGACCTCGTCGAAAAATTAGGCGTTGAAACCAGCGAAGTCGTTAGGCGGAGAATACTGACCGCGCGAAGAACGATTGCAAAGAGATTCGAGTCCGCTGGTCTGTCAGTTGATAAGCCCCAAGAGTTGATCGAAAATCTCTCTTGGAACGGATACCGGCTTGCTCCCGAGCGCGTGGTCGTTCGGGTCCGTCACCGGAGTTGATCATTAATCAATAACCGCGTCCTCGTCTGGCAACGGTCCACGGCGGCGAAACCGCCCCATCAGTTCGACCTGACGGCCAGGTGAAACAGAACCATAGGAGCTGAACGTCGTCATCACGTCGTCGTGTCCCATATTCTGCGACCAGGCTTTATAGTCCTCTGGTGTCCTGCAGTGAAGTTTTGCCAGCTCTGCGATCGTATCTCGCACGCGGTGCGGCGAAAACGGTGGCAGCCCGGCGTTGACGAAAGATTGCTTGAAGATCCTGGCCGCAGACGACGGGCCGGCCCACGGCTCGCGCGCGATACCTACTGCCTCAAACCGTCTGGACGGGCCAACAGCGACGCGTGTCTTTGGGAACAGAGGATCCGTGTCCGAGAAAAGATGGTCCTGACGAAGCTCCGTGATCCAGTCTCGCAGAATCCTTTCGACATCATCACCGAAGGGAAAGAAACTGGTCGTGAAGGACTTTCCAAACTTTGTATCCACGGAACGGCCGTCAAACTGAACGCATTTATTGGCTAGATCGACATGACGCAGCCGCACGGTGATGGCGGCACCTTCACGTGATCCGGTCAGGAAAAGGAAAGCGATCAGGGCGCGGTCACGGCGCTGGATCACTTTTTCTGCAGGCAAGATGGACAACAGGTGGTTTACTTGCTCAGGGGACGGATGCGGCTTCCACAGGGTGCTTCGACGGGCCTGTTCCGATTTGCGATCCGGCGTGAGATAGGCAATGTCTGCGCGCGAGATCCTGGACTTGTGCCCCGGTTGGTCCGCCATCCAGTCAAAGAACTTCATGACATCGCGCAGCACTCCGTTGATCGTAGCTGCTGACAGTGGCGCGCCCGTTCGTTCATTGCGCAGACCTTGCAGATGGCGTTTGAACGCGCGCGCCCTTTCTGAATGGAACGCCCTGTAATCCTTACCTTTGAGCCATTTATCATAGATGGCAATCGACGCTGCGGCTTTGTCGATCGAAGATTGCGACAGCCCCTTTGCGTCCTTCAGCCAGACAAGGTGTTTACGCTTGATGCGCAGGTTATCCGAGGTGTGTTTTGGCATGGGTCTCTGGCTCCTCTTTCAAGGTCACTTTTGAATGGGGTTCGGTACAGGACACTAATCTTGGGGAGGCTTGTTGAAGTGTGACCTCCAGTTTGGCCTGAATGGCTTCCAGATCTGAACGGCGAATGATCTTGTTCATGACCGCACCACACGTCGGACAGAGGGCGGTTAGGCGGCCGCTGGAAGCTGTTTCCTGAACATAGTCAGCGATCTTGCCGTCGGGTTCGCGCGGACCTCTGCAGCTGAGGCAGTAGCAGTGATGCAATGCCAACTTGCACCGCGCCTTGCGTTGTCTTTGTCCGAGGAAGTCCTTGAGCACATGTCCTTCGATCAACCAGGGCTTGCTGCTGGTATCAGCCGCAAGTCCGTTGTTCCCAATCCAGCGAATGACGGTCTGGCGATGGCAGCCTAAAACGTCCGCCACCTCCCAGACTGTGTAGACAAGGTGCGATTTGACTTTGTGTGAGGGGAAGGACTTTGCCATTACACACCCTCCCCGGAAATCGGTCCGCATGTATTCTGGCAGACCTGCGCCTCCTCAAAGGCTTCGATCACGCCTTCATCGTATAAAACGCGCGCGCCGATCTTCAAAAACCTGGGGCCCTTTCCGAGCCAGTGCCACTGCTCCAGCGTCCGCGGCGACATGTGCCACCGCTCCGCCAGCTGATCTTGTGTCAACTTGGGCATATCAACCTCAATTGCTCACTGCGGCACGAGGAAGTTCGGTCCGCTTCTGTTGAACAAAGTGAGAGTTCGGATCTCTAAAATCTGTGGCCGCCGCCAATAAAGGCGTGACACATGCCAGGGCTAAATCATTGATATTATGTGACTTGAATCAGAAAGGTGTGACCCAACCGCAAAATGCGTGACCTTGCCATCCAAATCGCAGGGAGTCAGCGGCTGCAAATGACCCGAAAGCTGACGTTAATCAAAAATGCTTGGAAGACGGCTTCGAGCCCAGAGTGCAAATTGCTGCGGTCGGCCCAAATACGTGCGAAGCGTGCGTCGCTGCCGTTGGTCCTACAATGGACGGCCCATTCCAGTCATTTTCCGAAGATCCACTCCTCTGCACTGCGATCCGTCGAACCTGCCGTTCGCTGCAAACGCACAAACGAAGACCCGTCGAACGCATGGTCGCGGGCGAAACGGACCTTCATCCGGTTCGCCCGCCTCAGGTTACCCACAACTGGAACAGACCCAAGGCACTAACCACATCGCGCCTTGTCGCCTCGGTGCGCTCTCGCGCCCGTTCCGTGCCCTCTTTGATTACCTCAAGGACGTATCCCCGGTCCTCGGAGAGCTGTGCCCTACGCTCGCGAATTGGGGCGATGAGCTCCTGAAGGATAGCTTCCAGACGCGCCTTGATTTTGCTATCGCCAAGCCCGCCTCTCTGATACTGAGCCTTGAGCTCGGCAAGCCCGTCCTGGTCCTGATCGAAGGCGTCGAGATAGGTAAAGACGACATTGCCCTCGATGCAGCCCGGGTCTTCGAGACGCAGGTGGTTCGGATCGGTGAACATCGCCTTGACAGCATTTCGGATCTCCTCGGACGACGCGGACAGCGCAATGGCGTTGCCACCGGATTTCGACATCTTGGTCTTGCCGTCGATACCGGGCAACCGGCCCGCCCTGGGGATGATCGCCCGCGCCTCGGGCAACACGGCGCGGCCTGAGGTTGCGTTGATGCGCCGCACGATCTCATTCGTTTGTTCGATCAGCGGGGCCTGATCCTCGCCGACCGGCACGACCGTCGCCTTGAAGGCTGTGATGTCCGCCGCCTGTGCCGCCGGATAACACAGAAATCCGGCGGGAATATCCCGTCCGAACCCGCGCACGCGAATTTCGTCCTTGATCGTCGGGTTCCGTTCCAGCCGCGCGACCGTGACGAAGTTCAGGTAGAGCATCGACAACTCGGCCAACGCCGGAAGATGCGATTGCAGGCAGATGGTGGTGCGACAGGGATCAATGCCCACGGCCAAATAGTCCAGCGCGACCTCCATCACGCTGCGCCGCACCTTCTCCGGGTCATGGGCGTTGTCGGTTAGGGCTTGAGTATCCGCCAGCAGCAGAAATTGTTCATGACTGCCCTGATAGCGCAGCCGGTTTGCAAGCGAGCCTGCATAGTGCCCGATGTGAAGCGGTCCTGTGGTGCGGTCACCTGTCAGAATGGTTGGTCTGTTCATTTGCGTCTTCTCATGAAACGGGATACGGAGCATCGGGAAGCTCGGAAAACAAAAGGCCGCCCATGCGGCGGCCTCGGAATACGTTTGGTCATCGGGCCACCCTGTCAGGAGGCCAGCCACCAAGTCATTGCGATGATCGAAGTGTTTACCATAGAACACTGGCTATCGTCTGCGAGATTACTCGTCAACCAAATGGTGGAAAGGGCTCGAGGCTGAACTCGGATGCGGTGCAGTACGTTCGCGATCGGGGTCGCTATGCGATGCAAGTACGGCCCTTTGCTGCCCTTGGCCGTCTGGTCTGGATGCTGCGCCGCTGCTCGCCAGACAGGCCATTCACCGCGCGTGCTAAATCTGGAGATGATTGAACTCACGTTCTGTGGACGAACCTGCATTTCTCTGCAAACTGTTCAACCATTGCTGAGGGCCCTAGAGCACGTACTCAGGGCCCAATCACAACTCCAAAGCTCAGAAGTCGTCACGGGGTAAGATCCATTGCCGCCACGACCTTGTCGTAAGGAAGTCCGGCGGTATCATTCAATCGACGAACTTGATCGGCACTTTCACCATCAAACAAGCACATGCAGCGCCCGTCTTCGGGAGCAAATGTTGAACGAACATAGCTGATTTTGTCGCCATCTGCTGTCATTTTCTGTGCTGTTGCTATCGCGGCTTTTTGAGCAGCACCCAAGTCATCCATGGTGATACCCTTGAGGTTTCTTTCGACCATAAAAACAGACATCTCGTTCCCTTTCCGAACAATCAAAACCAGTGCATCTATTACACTATGGAGCGTCGGCTCGGGGAACTATCGATACCTTATGACTTAATAACTCCAGGTTTGGATAAAACGGTGTATCCTGCGTTGTGATTGTCTTTCGCCATCAGTGACGAGGTGCCCCAATATGGAGATGTCTCAGATTAGATATGTCTTATCTGCCGCAAAGCATCTGAATTTCACCAAAGCTGCCGCAGAATGCAATGTAAGCCAACCAGCGCTTACCAAGGGCGTCAAGTCATTAGAGACCGAACTTGGCGCACAGGTTTTTCATCGGGAAGGCCGGAAAATTTTGGTCAGCGACTTTGGAAAGTCAATGCTGCCGCATCTACAGCACATCGTTGACGAAGCAGAAGCTACACAAGCGCTGGCTCAGAATTTTCGTTTGCTTGAAAAGGTGCCGTTGCGCTTAGGTGTCCTTTCAACAATTGGGCACGTTCGCCTTGCACGGTTTCTGGCTCAATTCGAGAAAAACCACAGCGGCTTGGAGTTGTCAGTCAATGAAGCAAGCGCGTCGGATCTCAAGAAAAAACTTTCTGATGGTGATATCGATGTCGCTTTGATGACGCTGACTGAAGAACTGGAAGAAGAGTTTAGGGCTAGACCACTTTACGTCGAAAGATATGTGGTTGTTTTTCCGCCGGAGCACCGCCTTGGACAACTAAACTCAATTTCGCTCCAAGATTTATCTCGAGAAAACTATGTAGATCGTTTGGCTTGCGAGTTGCGCGAGATGGTAATGTCCGTTTGTCAGTCAAAAGGAGTGGAACTTTACGCTCGCTTCCGTTCTGAGCGCGAAGATTGGGTACAAGCAATGGTTGCTGCAGGCATTGGTTTTGCTTTCATGCCTGAGTATTCGGTTACTCTGCCGGGCTTGTTGCAGCGCCCGCTTGTGGAGCCAGAAGTTTCAAGAACTATCGCGGCCTTTACAGTCCCTGGCCGAAAATACTCGCCGGCTCTCGATGCGCTGATGAGGTTTTCGCAGACTTTTGCATGGCCGGGATAAAAAACTTCGGTTTTGGGCCTGCTCTGAAACCCGATTTTCCTGCCGTTTGTAGTTAGAGTTTTTCGCTCGTATTTTCCTTTGGTCGTTCCAAGAGTTTGCGACACTTTCATTAAACGGCAAGTTAACGTGACAACCCCCTTCTGCCCTATGCCCACAACCAGATTCTAAGCTAAGTCGATCCAAGCCGCATTCCTTGAAGAGCTTTGCACGCACGCGGCCACAAATTTAACGCCATTGAGCCCGTCATAGACTGTTGGATAAACAACCGAAGCGTCAGGTGAAATACCATTTCGGAAAGCTTGGATCGCTTCAGCAGCCTCTCCATAGATATTCGCGAACCCCTCAAGATATCCCTCGGGATGTCCCGGAGGAACTCTACTCAACCGGTTGGCTGCATCAGCAGCACTAGCTCCATTTCGTGTGATTAGACGCTTTGGTTCGTTGTATGGCGTGAACCACAGGTAATTGGGATCTTCCTGAGCCCACTCCAACCCGCCTTTTTCGCCATAGACGCGCAAACGAAGTGCGTTTTCGTTGCCGGGAGCCACCTGAGAAGACCACAGCATACCGCGCGCTCCGCCTTTGAAGCGAAGTAAGACGTGGGCGTTGTCATCGACTTTGCGCCCCAGCACAAAGGCCTGCAAGTCTGCCGCAAGGCTTTCCGCTTTTAGCCCGGTCACGAAGCAGGCAAGGTTGTATGCATGAGTTCCGATGTCACCGGTTGATCCACCCGCGCCCGAGCGTTCGGGATCGGTTCGCCATTCCGCCTGTTTGAAATCCTGCTGCTCGGTCAGCCAATCCTGTGGGTATTCAACCTGAACCACGCGGATCTTGCCAATGTCGCCGTTGGCAACCATTTCACGCGCCTGCCGAACCATTGGATAGCCTGTGTAATTGTGGGTCAAAATGAATAGGGCATTCGCACTTTCTGTTGCTTTGACCAGCTTTTTCGCATCGGCAAGGGTCGAGGTGAGTGGCTTGTCACAAATTACATGAATACCGCGTTTCAGGAACTCACGTGCGGCTGCATAATGAACGTGATTTGGCGTGACAATTGAGACTGCCTCGATCCCAGATTTCAGTCGGGCTTCCCTAATCGCCATTTGTTTGAAGTCTTCATAGACCCGTTCGAGCCCCAATGCCTGACCACTTTCAAGAGATTTCTCTGGCGTCGAAGACAAAGCACCGGCAACCAGCTCGAACTTGTCGTCCAATCGCGCGGCGATGCGATGAACACCCCCTATGAAGGCGTCGTTTCCGCCGCCAACCATGCCAAGCCGAATGCGTCCTGAGGTTTCTTCACTGCGTCCTGTGACCATCACTCAATCCCCAGCATTTTACGATTGGCGGCTTCGTCAGCGCCACCGTCGGCGAAATCATCAAAGGCTTTCTCGGTCACACGGATGATGTGATCTGACACAAATTGAGCACCTTCACGCGCTCCATCCTCGGGGTGTTTGAGGCAGCATTCCCATTCGACCACAGCCCAGCCATCAAAGTCATTCGCGGCCATTTTTGAGAAAACTGCACCGAAATCCACCTGACCATCGCCCAGTGAGCGGAACCGCCCGGCCCGATCTACCCAGCTTTGATACCCGGAATAAACACCTTGCCGCCCGGTCGGGTTGAACTCGGCATCTTTGACATGGAACATCCGAATTCGATCTTTGTAGATGTCGATGTTGTCCAGATAGTCGAGGCATTGCAGCACGTAATGCGACGGGTCGTATAGCATGCAGGCCCGTGGGTGATTGCCTGTCCGCTCGAGAAACATCTCGTAGGTCACACCATCGTGGAGGTCCTCTCCGGGGTGAATTTCGTAGCAGACATCGACACCGCATTCATCGGCGTGATTCAGGATGGGCACCCAACGGCGCGCAAGCTCATCAAATGCCGTTTCAATCAAACCGGCAGGGCGCTGCGGCCAAGGATAGACATATGGCCATGCCAACGCGCCTGAGAATGTCGCATGTGCCGAAATGCCTAAATTTTTCGAAGCGGATAGCGCTTTGTTGACCTGGTCTACGGCCCATTCTTGACGGGCTTTAGGGTTTCCTCTGACGCTTTCCGCTGCAAAGCCATCAAACGCACTGTCATAGGCTGGGTGAACGGCAACAAGCTGACCCTGAAGATGCGTTGAAAGCTCGGTGACTTCGACGCCATTTTCTTGGGCCTTGCCTTTGAACTCATCGCAGTAACCGACGCTGGATGCGGCCTGTTCGAGGTCGAACAACCGGCCATCCCAACTGGGAACCTGAACGCCATTGTATCCACAGTCAGCCGCCCATTTAGTGATCGCGCCCCACGAATTGAACGGCGCTTCGTCCCCGGCAAATTGTGCAAGAAACAAAGCTGGACCTTTGATTGTCTTCATTGAATTTCCTCCCCAAAACCTGAGTCTCTATGGCGGTAAATTTTCCTTCAGATAGATGTCGATACGGATACGTTCCTGGGCTTTGTTGAATGGCACTTTGTCTGAAGTTGCACGCAGCAGACGGACGGCTGAACGAACAATGTGCCCAGTGTCTTGCGAGATAAGAGCGTCAAATGTACCGAGCGTAAGCGCCTCACGACTAAGCGGAGTAAGCTCATGAGCTATGATCACCAGATCTTTGCTGAGCTTGTTTTCTGAAAGAAATTGAATCAGTCCTGCATTGCCTGCTGCGGAGGAATAAATTCCAACCAGATCCGGGTAGGTTTCAAAGATCTCGGGCATCATCTTGTAAATCAGATCCGGGTCATCCCGGCCCTCGACAGACGCTACGACTTCGAGGTGTGGAAATTCCTCAGCTACAACTAGATCAAAGCCTTGACGGCGCTCTAGGTGGTCACGTGCCAAACGGGATCCTGTAAGTACCAAAACCTTGCCGTCACGATGCACAAATCGTCCCATCAGCTGAGCTGCGGTTCGCCCTGCCGAAACGTTATCAATTCCTACAAAGTGGTCTCGCTCAGAACTCGGCAAGTCAGACACCAACGCAACCACCGGAACGCCTTTGTCCCTGAGCCTTTTTACAGCATCACGAACAGAAGGCGTTTCGGGCCCAAAAACGGCAACGCCATCAACATCCGAACTGGCGACAGCATCCAAAATATTGACGATATCTTGCGGCTCAAACGGAGCTACCTTTTTTATCGCAATGCGAGTTCGCTCGATAAATTGGTCACGTGACTGTTCTGCGATCTGACTGCTGATTGCCTCCACAAACTCGTTGTCCGTGTCCGGCAGAACAAAGAGGAAGTTGTAAACTCGGTTTCGCGCAAGGTTGGCCGCAGCGGTGTCGCGCACATACCCCAGCTCGTCAATTGCCTTTTGTACTTTCTGTACGGTAACGGCCCGCACACCGGGGCGTCTGTTCAAGACCCGGTCAACAGTCGCCAGACTGACACCGGCGACGCGCGCGAGGTCGTTGACGGTTGGCTTTTTCACCAATTCTAGTTTTTGTTTTTGGTCTTCCACGTGTTCTTCAGCCCTCAATCTCCCGCGCCAAGCCTTCAAACAACAAAGCAACAGCCTCGGCACCGGGATCGTTATGTCCAACTAGGTTTTCTTCGGGAACATAGGCCGCGCGGCCTGCCTTCGCACGACGAATATTCGCGGTGTTGTTCGCGCCTTCGCGGGCAGCCTCGGCCGCATCGGTCAGTCCAGACGGGAGGGCGGCAAGTGCAGGTGCCAGAGCGTCAATCATTGTCCGGTCACCGACCTTGGCACCCCCAACCTGGCTCACGCGATTCAGGCCTTCGACCAGAGACTTCGATACCGAAGCCCCGCTTGCACAGGCATCTCCGGCTGCATTGAAGAAGATTGCGAGTATCACACCGGACGACCCGCCCATTGTCTGGCTTAACTCATTGCCCAACGCCGGAAACAGTTGCGTCAGATCAGCAAGAGGCATGCGGTCAAGGCTACCTTGCAATGCTCTTGCGGCGGTGGCCAGTGTGCTTCCTGTATCGCCATCTCCGGACTTCGCGTCCAGCTCGTTCAGAGACTTCTCTGCGTTGATGAGCAGCTCAGATAAGCGGGTGATCGTTTCCCTCGTGGTGGGATTGTTCGAAGGGATTGGATCGATTGGTGTCAGGCCATCAGGCAACGGGGCTACTTTGATCGGGTCGATGGAATTGACGCCGGGCCATGCGGCCAGATCAACAGGTGCTTCAAGAGCTGACAATTCGTCCTGATCCACAGGCAGAATGGATACCGAAAACCCGTGCATATCCAGCGACGTCATCATCGGTGCCGGGCCAATGATATGGTGGGCAATACCAGTTTCGGACAACGCATGCGTGAGGACAGCCATTTCCAGAGGAGTTGTAGAGCCCAGGTTGTTGACCAACGCTACACAATGCCCGGCACCCACCCTTTGCTTCAGCTTCTCCACCACCGTGGACATGGCCGATACAGCATTTGAAAATTCGACTTGTTGTACACCGGGCTCGCCGTGGATGCCCAAGCCGAGTTCCGCTTTGCCAGGGGCAATCCGGTCTTCTTTTGGAGAGCCCGGAACAGTGCAGGTGTCCAAGCTCATTCCGATGCTGACAACCTTTGCTATGGTACTTCTTGCTGCTTTGGTAACGGTGTCCAGATCGGCACCCCCTTCAGCAAGCGCTCCGGCAATTTTGTGCACCAATAACGTACCTGCCACGCCACGTGGTTGCGGAAGGTCGGGCAAGGCGATGTCATCATCAACTACGACCATCTCTACTTTGCGGCCCAATGCACGGGCGCGTTCAGCCGCCAGTCCAAAATTCAATCGATCACCGGTGTAATTTTTGACGATAAGCAGGCACCCGGCCTCACCCGTGACCGCAAGAATGCCCGCCAGAACTGCCTCGACCGAGGGTGAGGCGAAAACTTCGCCGCAGACCGCGGCTGTCAACATACCGGCGCCAACGAAACCTGCATGGGCGGGCTCGTGACCAGACCCTCCGCCAGAAACCAAGGCGACTTTCGACTTGTCCCAATCCGACCGGTAGACAACCTTGATATGCGGGTATCCGTCCAGCCGTGTAAGCTGCCCGCCTGAGGAAGCCAAAAGGCCATCTATCGCCTCGGTTACCAGGGTTTCTTTTGTGTTGAGGAACTGGGCCATGCTTTTGCTCCTTAATTCACGCGCGCGCCAGACGCGTCAAAATACAACGGGTTATGGGGGCGAATTTTTATAATTTTTCCAGAGGGGTAATCCTGATGAACATCAATCAGGGTGACAACCGGGTGGCCATTCAGGTCCAGGTGCAGCCGTGTTTGGTCGCCCAGATGTTCGGCACGTATGACACGCGCTTCACTGCCCTCGCCTTCAATGATGTTTTCCGGGCGAAGACCAATCTGTGGTCCTTTGTGATCGCCTCCGAACAACTCGGACGGCAGGATGTTGATTCGCGGCAGACCCAACCTGCTGGCAACGTAAACACTGCCCGGGTTTTCGTAGATATCCCGGGGTGTCCCGTATTGAACCAACCGGCCGTTCTCTAAAACGCCGATATGCGTAGCCATTGTCATGGCTTCGACCTGATCGTGGGTCACGTAAAGCAAGGTTGATCCCAGATCGGCCTGAATCCTTTTCAGTTCGACCCGCAAATCCGCCCGAAGCTTGGCGTCCAAAGAGCTGAGCGGCTCGTCCATCAGGAAAATCTGGGGATCGCGCACCAGTGCCCGTCCAATTGAAACGCGCTGCATTTCGCCGCCAGACAGTTCAGTGGCATTGTTGTCCAGCTTGTGCGGGATCTGCAGGATCTCCGAGACTTCGTTGACCTTCCTGGCGATCTCATCCTCTGGCGTCTTCAGGATCGGTGACCTCAGAGGGAAGGACAGGTTCTCACGCACCGTCATATGGGGGTACAGCGAGTATTGCTGGAAGACCATCGCCACATCACGCTGGGCAGGTGTATCTATCCCAACGTCACGCCCGGCAATGCGCACCGTTCCGGAATCCAGTTTCTCAAGCCCGGATATCAATCTCAGCGTCGTTGTTTTTCCCGCGCCCGTCGGACCCAACAAAACCACAAAGGCACCGTTGGGGATCGTCATTGAGATATCATCCACCGCTTTGATTTCGCCGAATGACTTCGAAATGTTTTCCAGAACGACTTCAGCCATTGCTTAGTACCTCGTCGTTCAGAGCGGACCTCAACGCGCGTCCGGTAGAATTTTCGAAAAGGGTCACTGCGGATGAGCGGAACTTCAAGCCAACCGTCTCGCCGGGGTTAACGGTTTCGCGCGCATCAATGCGGGCTTTCAGCTCTCCGTTCGGGCTTTGCAGCGTCACGATCTGGGTGGTTCCAAGATATTCTGCGGCCAGGACCTTGGCTCGGTAGGCGCTGGCATCCGACAGAAAAACATGCTCAGGGCGAACACCGAAAACCAAGTCACCTTCCGCCCCTTCCAACAGTGTGGGTACGGCTTCGTCGTGACCATTCAGTCGCACCGTTTCCGAGCCAGGCGCGACCTTTCCCTGAAACGGCAGGAAGTTCATCGAAGGAGACCCGATAAAATCTGCAACGAACATCGTAGCTGGTTTGTCGTAGATTTCCTGAGGTGTGCCGAATTGCTCGATCACAGCGTTGTTCATCACCACGATCTTGTCCCCCATTTGCATGGCTTCCAGCTGATCATGTGTGACGTAAACAGTGGTCGCCCCCATGCGATCATGAAGCGCGCGCAGTTCTTCGGCCATGTGCTCACGAAATTCGGCATCCAGGGCACCAAGAGGTTCGTCCATCATGAACGCCTTGGGTTCGCGAACAATCGCGCGTCCAAGCGCCACGCGCTGCCTATCGCCGCCTGACAACCCACCTACCGGGCTATCGAGGATGTCCTTGATCCCCAGAATTCCCGCGACTTCTTCTACTTTGGCTTTGACAGCAGCACGCGGCATGCCCTGCGATATCAGGGGGTAGCTGATATTTTTTCGCACGTTCATGTGCGGATACAGCGCAAACATCTGGAACACGAAGGCAATGTCTCGCTCCGATGGGGGGCGCTGGCTGATCTCCTCGCCGTCCAGGTAGATTTCACCCGACGTCGGAAGTTCCAAGCCTGCGATCATCCGCAGCGTCGTCGTCTTTCCGCAGCCGGATGGCCCTAGCAACATGAAGAACTCACCGTCCTCAATCGTGAACGAGCTTTCGCGGACAGCCGTGAAATCGCCGAACATCTTCTTTACGTTTTTAACTACGATCTGGGCCATTTCTACTCCGGGAAATGGCTGACGATGATGAACATGACGGTTCCGATCAGCGTGACGATGAAAGAATATGTGAAGGCCCAAAGGACAAAGGGCTGCATAAGCATGAAGACACCCAGAGCGATGAGGATGGTCGCGATCATCTCCCATGGGCCCCGGCGAAAACGCATCAATCCGGTAAGAAACTCGCTCATTTGCGCACGGCTCCGAATGTGATCCCACGCAGCAGGTGTTTGCGCATCAGGATGGTGAAAATCATGACAGGGATCAGGAAGATCGTGGCACCTGCCGCCACTGCAGGCCAGTCCAGGCCGCCAATACCGATAATGGTTGGGATGAACGGTGGTGCAGTCTGCGCGTTCGCGGATGTCAGCAGCACGGCAAACGCGTACTCATTCCAGGCGAAGATCAGGCAAAAGATAGCTGTTGAGGCTATGCCGGTCGCGGCTTGCGGCAGCACCACTTTGTAAAACGCCTGAAACCTCGTGTAGCCATCTATGAGCGCGGCTTCTTCGTACTCTCTTGGGATTTCGTCGATGAAGCCTTTTAGCAACCAGACCGCCAAGGAAATATTCACGCCCGTATACAGCAGGATCATCCCCAGATGCGTGTCGCTTAATCCAAGGTTTCTGAACATCAGGAAGATTGGGATGGCGACAGCGACCGGTGGCATCATCCTTGTACTCAGGATAAAGAACAAAAGGTCGTCCTTGAGCGGGACCTTGAACCTGCTGAACGCATAGGCGGCCAGCGTACCAAGGAAGATACTCAAGAACGTCGAGCCAAATCCGATGATAACCGAATTCATAAAGCGCTCGCCAAACTTTGATGGCCCGACAATCACCATGTCGTATTGGCGGACGATCTCATCGGCCCAGTTCTGCGGCGGGTTCGCTTCCAAAAACTCCTGCGTCTGCCGCGTGCGCGTGGTGAAGAGATTTACATACCCTTCAAGCGTTGGGTCAAAGACCACTTTGGGTGGGTAGCTGATCGCATCGGCTGGAGACTTGAAACCTGTCAGTAAAATCCAAACCAGCGGGATCATTGTGATCAGCGCATAAGTGATGACCAGAAAACCGGCGATCCACTTGGAACGGTTCGAAGGTTCGGTTACGGAAAAACTGCTCATCTCTGTTTCACCTTGTTCAAGGCTTTGACGTAGATCGACGCAAGGCCGAACACGGTGACGAAAAGGATGATCGCATAGGCCGAGGCGTAGCCCGTACGCCACTTCTCAAACGCCTCCCGCTTGAGATTGATTGAGGTGAGTTCCGTTACAGAACCGGGCCCTCCGCCGGTTAGCTGAACCACCAGGTCGAACATCTTGAAGTTCTCGATCCCTCGAAACAGCACGGCAAGCATCAGGAACGGCAGGACCATCGGGATGGTGATCGTAAAGAACTGCCGCAGCTTGCTGGCCCTGTCGATCTCAGCCGCCTCGTAGATGTAATCGGGAATGCTGCGCAGCCCGGCCAGACAGATTAGCATCACGAAGGGGGTCCACATCCAGGTGTCGACAATAACGATCGCCCAAGGGGCCAAAGTAACGGATCCCAGCATTTCAAAGCTCGATGGATCTTTGCCTGTGAACCATGACACGATGTAGTTAAACAGCCCGATTTGAGGTTGATACAGGAACTTCCAGAAGTTCCCGACGACTGCAGGAGACAGCATCATCGGCAGCACGATGATCGTGGTCCAAAGATCGTTGCCCTTGAATTTCTTGTTGATCAACCAGGCCAAAGTAAACCCGATCAAGACCTGGAAAAAGATCGTCCAGAACAGGAAGTGCGCCGTCGCCTGCATATTTAGCCAGGTGTCCGAGTCTGTCAGAATACGCTCGTAATTCCTGAGCCCGACATCTTTGACTTCGCGCCCGATCCGGTTGGCCTTGTAGTTGGTAAAGCTCAGTTGGATGGTCCAGATCAACGGAAAGATGTTGATCGCCAGCAATAGAAAAATCGTCGGGGAGATGAATATCCAGGCGATCGCGCGGTCGGATAACCCTCGGATTTTTCGCGCAACTCGCTCGGGCGTTGCCTGGGCAACGCGATCTACGGTCCGGTCAGACATCTCTTTGCCAGTTCTTGTTGGTTTAGGACTCACGGGTGAAGGTGGAGCGGGATTGCGCCCGCTCCTGCCTGTGTCCGGACTACAGCTTGCCTTCGTCTTCGAAGACTTCAGTCCAATCTTCGATCAAAAGATTAAGAGCTTCTTGAGCTGTACCTTGATCAGCAACGACGTAGTCGTGGATGCGTTTCTGCATGGCCAGCAGGAGTTCTGCATAGGCAGGCTCTTGCCAGAAATCCTGAACCCCAGCCATTGCTTCCAGGAAGTCACCGGCAAACGGTTGGCTGTCCACGAAACCAGGATCTTCCAGCACTGAGTTATGCGCCGAGTAGCCGCCTAGCTCCCACCACTTGGCCTGCACTTCAGGCTGTGCGAACCACTTGATGTACTCAAGTGCAGCGTCCTGTTTGTCAGAGTAGCTGACAACAGAGATACCTTGTCCGCCCAGCGTCGAACCTGCCTGATTTTGCGGTGGGTTCACAAAGAAGTCGATCTTGTCACCGCCGGTATTGGGGTCAGCATAGAGACCTGGGAAGAACGCAAACCAGTTCATGGCCATGGCGACCTGACCGGACTTGAAGGCGTCCAAGCTCTCACCCATGTAAGAGTTGGTATATCCCGGAGGCGTCGCCGTTTCGTAGAATTCCTTATAGAATTCCAGCGCCTCTACCGCTTCGGGTGAGTTTACGGCGCCTTCCATGTCATATGAGCCCGGGGTGTTTTCGTATTTAAAGCCCCAAGGATACAGTGCTCCGGTCACACCCATGGTGATCCCTTCCGAGCCGCGCTCGGTAAAGATAGCTGCGCCGTAGACTGTCTTGCCGTCGATCTCACGACCCTGAAAGAACTGGGCGATCTGTAATAGTTCTTTCTGAGATTCAGGCTCACGTAAATCCTGACCAGTTGCTTCTTTGTATGCGGCTTGGATTTCAGGATTTTCGAACCAGTCCTTGCGATAGAACCAGCCATTCGCATCGCCCATCGCAGGCAGGGCATAGTAATTGGGTGTGCCCTTGGGCCAAGTTGAATAGGCGTAGACAGTGGCCGGCGCGAAATCGTCCATGCTGATGCCTTCAGCATCGAAGAAGTCGTTCAGTTTGACATAGTGGCCATTTTCAGCGCCACCGCCGATCCATTGGCTGTCACCAATAAGCAGATCGCAGAGCTTACCACCGGAATTCAGCTCATTCAGCATCCGGTCCGCAAAATTTGGCCAGGGAACAAATTCGAAGTTCATCGTGTGGCCGGATTCTGCTTCGAATTCTTTTGATAGTTCGACAAGCGCGTTGGCCGGGTCCCATGCAGCCCAACATAGCGTCAGATCTTCAGCATTTGCCTTGGTAGAAAGAGTAGTAGCGGCAAGGACTATTGCGCTGGCCGAGGCCAGTTTTGTGTAAGTCATCCATTCCTCCCTTTTTGCGCCGTCAATCGAGGATGTGCGAATCGCGGCATACTTCCAAGGCTATTTGAGGTACGCACCTCATGTCCAGATTTTTTTGAGGTTCGTACCTCAAACTGTCAGAAGAGGCCGTCAGATATTCTTTTAGCTGTTGATTGGCTTTGTTGCGCAAAGGTTGGGTGAGGGATTCATCTCGTGAATCCAGCGTGGTAGCTGGACTGCATGAGCAGACCTATCCCGCCGAGCTACAAGACCAAGAACTGGCCAGCCTACAATGAAGCCCTCAAGCAACGTGGCTCCCTGGCGATCTGATTTGATCCGGACATGGTTTGGGTACCACCGCCGACCGGTAAGCAAGGCCGGCAGCCGCAGTATAGCGGCGCTGCGATTCAGACATGCCTGACGACGATGAAGGTCCTCTTCGGCATGGCCCTCAGGCAGACCACGGACTTCGTGGAGAGCCTGCTGCGCCTGGTCGGCCTCGACTGGTCGGTGCCGGATTTCAGCACGCTGAGCAGGCGCCAGAAGACCCTGGCGGTTTCCATACCCTATCGCGGCTAGCAAGGTTCCCTGAACCTTCTGATCGACAGCGCCGGCTTCAAGGCGGAGGGCCAAGGCGAATGGCATGCCCGCAAGCATGGCCGCGCGAAACGCCGTCTCTGGCGCAAGATCCACATCGGCGTTGACGAACAGACGCTGGAGATCCGCGCCATCGAAATCACCGGTAACAACATCGGTGATGCGCCCATGCTGCCTGAACTACTCAGCCAGATCCCGGTCGATGTCGAGATCGCCTCGGTCACCGCAGACGGGGCGTATGACACGCGCAAATGCCACGATGCCATCGCAAACCGGGGTGCCCACGCCGTTATCCCGCCGCGCAAGAACGCAAAACCGCGAAAGCCATCGACAGCAGGCGCTATCGCCCGTAACGAGGCGCTGTGCGCCTCGAAATACCTTGGCCGTGCCATCCGGCGAAATTGGAGCGGATACCACCGCCGCAGTCGCGCCGAAACGAAGATGCACTGCGTGAAGCTGTTGGGGCAGAGCCTCATGGCGCGCGACTTCGAGCGTCCAGTCGCCGAACTCCCAATCCGTGCAGCCGTCCTGAACAGCTACACCGCGCTCGGCATACCGGTCACAGAGCCCACAGGATAAGTACGTCCGGGGAAAAGGGAAGTCCGGGCTTCAGGCTCTTCGCGCAACAAAGCCTAGCTGGAGTGCTAAATTGCGCCCCTTAAACCCTGAAGCTTCTCGCCGCTCAATAGGCTGGTTCCTTTATGAATGTCAAACCGTTACGCCTTGCAGAACCTGTTCCCGCGATAGCTCGTCCCGCGTGCCTTGCATCAGGACCGCGCCGCGCCGCAGGACGATGAACTTGTCGGCAAGATCATAGGCGAAATCGAAATACTGCTCGACCAGAATGATGGCCATCTCTCCTTTGGTTCGGAGGTGACGAATTACTTCGCCGATCTGCTGGATGATGTTGGGCTGAATGCCTTCGGTTGGTTCGTCCAGCAGCAAAAGTTGAGGCTTGGCGATCAGCGCCCGGGCGATGGCAAGTTGCTGTTGCTGGCCACCCGACAGATCACCCCCGCGCCGGTTCTGCATTTTCTTCAGCACCGGGAACATATCGAAGATCTCGTCCGGAACGAAATGTTCGCTTGCTGACAGGCAGGCAAAACCGGTTTCCAGATTTTCGCGCACAGTCAGCAACGGGAAAATCTCGCGCCCCTGCGGCACATAGGCCACGCCTTTCCACGCCATGCGATGGGCTGGCAGAGGCGGCAGGGCCTCGTCATTCAGCATCAGATCGCCGCCCGAGCGCGGATGCGTGCCCGAGATCGCCTTGATCAGGCTGGTCTTGCCCACACCATTGGTGCCCATCACGCAAGTCACCTCTCCTCGCGCGGCCTCCAACGAGATACAGTTGAGGATTTGCGAGTGCCCGTAATGCAGGGTCAGATCGGTCAGTTTCAGCATTGTTTAGCGCCCCAGATAAACGTCGATGACATCCTGATTTGATGTGACATGATCCAGCGAACCTTCGGCCAGAACCGAGCCTTCATGCAGAACCGTGACCCGACAATTCAGGCGGCGGACGAACTCCATGTCATGTTCCACAACCACGACGGCGCGGGTCTTGGCGGCCTGTACCAGCAGGTCGGTTGTGTGTTCGCGTTCTTGCGAGGTCATCCCGGCGGCGGGTTCGTCCACTAGCAACAGACGTGGTTCCTGCGCCAGTAGCATCCCGATTTCCAACCATTGCTTTTGTCCGTGGCTTAGTTCGCCGGATTTGCGGAGCAGTTCGCCATACAGGCCAATCTCAGCGGCCAGTTCCTCGACCTTCTCCAGATGATCCGTCGAAGGGCGATAGAACAGCACACCCAGCCAGCCCCGTTTATTCTTCAACGCCATCAGCAGGTTTTCCTGCACGGTCTGGTCCTCGAACACGGTGGGTTTCTGGAACTTACGCCCGATGCCGGCTTGCGCGATCTTGGCCTCGCTCATTCGCAGCAGGGAAACGGATTTCTCACCCCAGGTTACCCGGCCCTCGTCAGGCCGGGTCTTGCCGGTGACAATATCCATGAAGGTCGTTTTACCTGCCCCGTTCGGCCCGATAACCGCGCGAAGCTCGGCCTTGCCAATCTGGAAGGACAGGTTGTTGATGGCGCGGAACCCGTCGAAGGTGACTGAAACGCCGCTGACCTCCAGCAGAGTGCTCATTCCAAGGCCTCCATTTCGCGCAATGCGCTTTCATCGGGTCCAAGCGGGGCACCGTAGCGTTGCGGCGCGCGGTGGTTGGTCCAGAGGTCGAATAGCCCTCCAATACCCTTTGGTGCGAACAGGGTTACCAGCACGAATGAGACGCCCAGCAGCACCTGCCACCAGTCGACCCATTTGATCGTGTAGAACCCAAGTGGGATGTCCGGCGCTTGTCCACCTGTGAACCATGTGCTGAGCAGGCTGACAAACGCCGCGCCGATGACCGCTCCATACAGGCGACCACGCCCGCCGATGGCGACCCAGACGGCAAGATATATCGAGGCAATGGGGGCCATCTCCTCGGGGTTGATGATCCCCGCCTGCGGATAATACAGCGCGCCCGCGATGGCGGCGATGCAGGCGGTCAATGTGAAGACAGCCAGCTTGTAATTCTCGACCGAATAGCCAAGGAACCGCACTCGCGCCTCATTATCGCGGATGCCGCGGATAACCGAGCCGAACTTGCCCGCCACGATCCATGCCGCCAGCATGTAGCCCAGCCCCAGGGCCAGCGCTGAGGCCCAGAGGAACCAGATTGACACCAAGTCCTGCGAGGCCGTGACGCCCGGCAGGTTCTGCAGGCCCGACAGGCCGTTGTTGCCACGCATACCGCTGTCGTTCTGGAACAGGTACAGCGCCAGTGCCAATGTCATGGCTTGGGTCAGGATCGACAGGTAGACACCCGTGACCCGGCTGCGGAACGCCAGCCAACCAAAGATCAGTGCCAGAAGGCCCGGCACCAGCACGACCAGCGCCAGTTGCAGGAACAGGCTGTCCGAAAAGGCCCAGATCAGCGGGAATTCGGACGATCCGACGACGCCGAAGATTTGCGTGCCGATGGCATCCACGACCTCGGCCGATGTTGGCGGAATGTCGGCTTGGGAGAGCGACTCCACCACGATCAGGCGGGTACGTTCATACATCAGCCACATGCCGATCATGTAGCCGCCCAGCCCGAAGAACGCGAAATGGCCGAGGGACAGGATGCCCGTAAATCCCCAGACCAAATCCATGGCCACAGCGATCAGGCAAAGGCACAGGGTCTTGCCCAGCGTTTTGACAAAGCTGGTCGAGATCACGCCAATCCCGAACCCTTCGGACAGGACGGTGACGCCCAACGTGAACAGGGAGAGGATGGCCAGAAAGACCAGTACCGATGGGTTTTTGGCGACAAAGCTGCGTTCCATGGCTCAATCCCCCGCCGCACGACCTTTGAGGGCAATGATGCCCCTTGGCCGGAACTGGATGAAAATGATGATGAAGATGATCATGTATGTTTGCGCGGCGAGGGTGTTCGAGGGGTTCATCCACTCGATCCCCTTTTGCAGGAAGCCGATCATGCCCGCACCTGCCAGCGCGCCCCAGATGTTTCCGACGCCGCCAACAACCACGGTCATGAAGCTTTGCACGATATAGTCGCTGCCCAGATCGGACGTGACCTTTGCGAACAGACCAATCGCAACCCCGGCAATCCCGGCGATGCCCGAGCCCAAGCCGAAGGTCAGCATATTCACCCGCCCCGGATTGATACCCATCGACCCGGCCATGCGTGGGTTCTGTGTCACCGCGCGCATCTCAAGCCCAAGCCGCGTGCGCTTCATAATGTAGAGGAACAGTCCCAAAAAGATCGTCGCCAGCACAAAGATCGCGATGCGGATATAACTGATCGAAACCACATCGTTCAGCACCCACGCCCCATCCAGCCAGCCGGGCGCGGTCAGCGGGCGGGCCTGCGTGCCAAAAATGTTCTTGGCCAGCTGTTGCAGTGCGATTGAGATGCCAAAGGTCGCCAGCAGCGTCTCAAGCGGACGGGCATAGAGCCAGCGGATAACTAGCCGCTCCATCGCGACGCCCATCGCGAAGGTGACGGCAAAGGCCATCGGGATGGCGACGATTATCGACAGCGTGTGGTCGGGGATGAACTGCTGCACCACGTATCCGGTATAGGCGCCCATCATGATGAACTCACCATGAGCCATGTTGATCACACCCATCACGCCGAAGGTGATCGCCAGACCGATGGCTGCCAAGAAATAGATCGACGCCAATGAGATCGCGTCCAGTGTCAGGTCGAGCGTCTGGTTCAGGCCGACCTTCAGCTCGATCTGTTCAAGTGCCTGCACTGCAGCTGCGGTCACTTCGGGCGAGGGTTCCGTGTAGGTATCAATGAACACATGTTCAGCCAGCGCCGTGTTTATGTCGGCCTCGGTTACCAAGGCGGGAACGACCCTTGCCTCTGCCAAGGCTACATATGCCCGAGCGCGCGTTTCATCTGTATTCAGTTGCGCAAGCGGAATGTCACCAACGCGACCCCCGTCAATATTGGCCGCAAGAGCTGTCCGGATATCATCCCGTGACAAGCGTGGGGGCGCCAGATTGCCAGTGACCAGCAAGTCATAGGCCTCATCGCGCGTCAAATCACTCGAACCCGGTTCTAAAACGGCGGCGATATTCACATTAGACGGAAGTTCCGGTGCTGCTTGTCGCGTCGTCGCGATCAGTGGATTTAATGCGCCACGGACGTCCACGCCCAGATCGTCGGACATCTGCTCAATCGCAGCCACGCGCGCCGCGGTATCTTCGTCATATCCAATCGTCAGCAACCGTTCGAGCCGTTGTTTGTGAGCTTTCAGATCAGCATCAGCTTCATCGGCAATCGACGCGCGTAGGGGCTCCAGCAAAGCACGTTCGGGGTCACGTTGGATGGATTGCAAAGCGGCCAGCCGCCGAGCGCGGTCCGGATCTGTTAGCTGGTACTGCACCAGAGCCGTGCCAATCATCGCGCGGATGCCGCTATTGGGCTTCAACTGCTTCAGGTTGGATTTCTCGAAAATACCAACGACCTCGCCAGTATCGAAATCGGTAAGCTCATACGACCGGCCTTCGACCTTTTTGCCTGCAAAGAACAGGCCGTCCGACTTGCGCATCCACACGTCCTTGGCGGCCCATGTCTCAAGCATCACCTGCGCTTGCGGCAACCCGCTGCTGGCAATCGCATCAATCGCGGGCCCGATTGTCTTGCGTGAGCTTTTGGCGATGATCTCCTGATGCTCTTGCAGGATCGGTTGCAGACCGGCCTCTTGCGCGTTGGCGGTCAGGTGGGCGCATAGAATTGCGAGGCCCGCAAGGAAAAGTCGTAACATGTGGTGAAACCCGAGTGTCTTTGGGGGCAAGGCGGGCATCACACCCACCTTGCGTGTCGGTTAGTAGTTCGACAGGGTCTGAACGCAGGTCTCGGTCTCGGTGTTGTACATACCGCAGCCCAGCTCTTTCCAATCCGATACCAGCACCGCCGATTCCGGTAGGAAGTCGGTCCAGGCGTCGCCCGGCACAACGTCGGTTTCGCTGATGATGTCGAACTGGCCGTCTTCCTGAATCTCACCGATCAGAACCGGCTTGGCCAAATGGTGGTTCGGCAGCATGACAGCGGTTCCACCGGTCAGGTTCGGGAATTCCTGCCCGTACATCGCGGCGCGCACGGCATCTACGTCGGTCGAACCGGCCTCGGTCGCGGCGTTAACCCACATGTTGAAACCGATGTAATGTGCCTCCATCGGGTCGTTGGTCACCCGGTCTTCGCCCATGGTAGCTTTCCATTTTTCAACAAATTCAGTGTTGGCGTCGGTATCCGCCGACTGAAAGTAATTCCAAGCAGCCAGATGGCCCACAAGGTTGGTTGTATCCAGGCCCGACAGTTCTTCCTCTCCGACCGAGAACGCAACGACCGGAATGTCATCCGCCGAGACGCCAGCCGCAGCCAGTTCCTTGTAGAAGCCGATGTTGGCGTCGCCATTGATGGTTGAGATCACTCCGACCTTCTTACCATCCGCACCCAGCGCAACCACATCCGCCACGATCTTGGACCAGTCGGAATGGCCAAAGGGGGTGTAGTTGACGAAGATATCACCGTCCGCGATGCCCTTTTGCTTCAGATAGCTTTCGAGGATATTGTTGGTGGTGCGGGGATAGACATAGTCTGTGCCAAGCAGCGCGAATTTCTCAACGCCAAGCTCGTCGAGGAAATAGTCGGTCGCCGGGATCGCTTGTTGGTTCGGCGCGGCACCGGTATAGAAGACGTTTTTCGAGCTTTCTTCACCCTCATACTGCACCGGATAAAACAGAAGGCCGTTCAGTTCCTCAATCACCGGCAGCACCGATTTGCGGCTGACGGACGTCCAATTGCCAAAGATCACATCCACCTCATGCACGGTCAGTAGCTCACGCGCTTTTTCCGCAAACAGCGGCCAGTCGGATGCAGGATCAACCACAACTGCCTCAAGCTGCTTGCCCAGCAGGCCGCCTTTGGCGTTCTGCTGGTCGATCAGCATCAACATCGTGTCTTTCAGCGTGGTTTCCGAAATCGCCATAGTGCCTGACAACGAGTGCAGTACGCCGACTTTGATCGTGTCTTCAGCAGACAGAGCGGCCGTTGCCATGGCGGCAAAGACAACCGATCCGAAGAGCGTGGATTTGAGAGATGTCATGTAATTCTCCTGGCGGGGCGGGCACAGAAGCCTTGCGTTGACACGCTGTCTTCTACTACCTGATCCCCGCAACTGTATGTTGCGTTACGTGTGGCGGTTGTGTCCGAGGTCCAATTCGCGCAGCCGTCACACACCCCCGGCGGTCGTTAGCCCGGCAGGCCCCACATCGATTCTGCATTGCAGCGAAATAGGCAAATCTGGCCCCATAGCATTCTGGCAAAGTGGACTGATATGCCCGATTTTTGATCTACATGCTGCATGCGTGATTAAAAATTGCACTTACGGTACGGGACTTGGTCGAAAATCTGCACCTGTCGATAGAGTTTCGACATCCCAAAGGTGAAAAAGCGCCAAACGTTCATGACGCGAAAGCCGCTGCCATCACTCAATTCACGCCCATATCGTCAGCGTCACATGCGAGACCGCCACGCGCTGAAGGCCGGGTTACGCTGTCGGCCAAACTGTTCCACGGGCGCAGTGTGATTGATCGCTTGCGGCCGGCGGGTTCGTTCAAATGTCTCTTCCCACGCGGACACGGCAGCCAATTGGACGCCGTGCTTTTGAACACGGCTGGTGGTGTTACTGGCGGTGATGATTTCCGGTTTTCAGGCCGCGCAGGCCGGGGCACCGAACTGACAGTGACCACGCAGGCTTGTGAGCGGGCATACAAAGCACAACCCGGTCAGGCCGCACGCATCGTCAACACTTTAACCGCCGGTCCGCAGGCAAGGCTGAACTGGCTTCCGCAAGAGACGATCCTGTACAGTGGCAGCGCATTAAACCGGCGCTTGCGTATTGATTTGGCCGAGGATGCCTCGGCCCTTATGGTTGAACCTTTGATCTTTGGTCGTACCGCGATGGGTGAAACTCTGACGGATATCCGCCTCAGCGATCGGATCGAGATTCGGCGCAACGAAAGGATGGTGTTTCTGGACGCCACCCGGTTCACCGGCGACCTTAGCGCGCATCTGGCCCGTCAGCACATTGCAGATGGCGCGGGCGCGATGGCCTTAGTCGCATTTGCCTCGCCCAGGGCCGAAGGGCATCTGAAGGCAATCCGCCAGATGCTGCCCGATACCGCCGGGGCCAGCCTGTTTCAACCTGACCTGCTGGTCGTCCGACTGCTGGCCAAGAACGGGTATGCCCTGCGCCGAAGTCTGATGCCCGTGCTTCGGCGACTGAACAACGACTCGCTTCCAAGATGCTGGACAATCTGACATGAACCTGACTCCCCGTGAAAAAGACAAACTGCTGGTCGCCATGGCCGCTGAAGTTGCCCGTAAACGACTGGCCCGTGGTGTCAAACTGAACCATCCCGAGGCGATTGCCCTTATCACCAGCGCCGTGGTTGAAGGCGCACGCGACGGGCGGTCGGTCGCCGATATGATGCAAGCCGGGGCCGAGGTGATCACCCGCGCGCAATGCATGGAAGGCGTCCCCGAGATGATTCACGAGGTTCAAGTTGAGGCCACCTTTCCCGACGGCACCAAGCTGGTGACCGTTCACAACCCTATTCGCTAAAAAAAGGAACACTGATATGACCCGCATGCTTTTCCCTGTTCTGATCCTGGCTGGCCCCGCCGCCGCGCATAACGGCACGCATATCCACGCGCATGGCACGGACTATGCCGCTCTGGCCGTGGGCCTCGCGATTGTCGCGTTGGCTGCTGTTGCCTTGATGGTGAAGCTAAACAAATGATCCCCGGCGAGCATTTCCCCGCTGAAGGCGAAATCACGTTCAACCTGGGCGCCGAGCCGTTGACGCTGATGGTCGCCAATACTGGCGACCGCCCGATTCAGGTCGGCTCGCACTATCATTTTGCCGAGACCAACCCGGCGCTGGAATTCGACCGCGCTGCCGCCCATGGCCTGCGTCTGGACATCGCCCCCGGCACCGCCGTGCGGTTCGAACCGGGACAGGAACGCGAGGTTTCGCTGATCCCGATCGGCGGCGCACGCAAGGTCTATGGGTTCAATCAAAAGGTCATGGGGGCGTTGTGATGCCAGCAAAAATCAAACGCTCCGACTATGCCGCCATGTTCGGCCCCACCACCGGCGATAAAATGCGGCTGGCCGATACCGACCTGATCATCGAGGTCGAACGCGATCTGACCATCTATGGCGAAGAGGTCAAGTTCGGCGGCGGGAAAGTGATCCGCGACGGGATGGGGCAGTCTCAGGTCACACGGGACAAGGGGGCGGTGGATACAGTCATCACCAATGCGCTGATCGTGGATCATTCGGGTGTCTACAAGGCGGATGTCGGTCTGAAAGACGGGCGTATCGCCAGGATCGGCAAGGCGGGGAACCCCGACACGCAGCCAGGTGTCGACATTATCATCGGCCCCGGCACCGAAGCCATCGCGGGCGAGGGGCGCATCCTGACCGCAGGCGGGTTCGACAGCCATATCCACTTCATTTGCCCTCAGCAGATCGAAGACGCGCTGCATTCCGGCCTGACCACCATGTTAGGCGGCGGCACGGGTCCGGCCCATGGCACGCTGGCCACCACCTGCACCCCCGGCCCCTGGCATATCGGACGGATGTTGCAGGCGGCGGATGCCTTCCCGATGAACCTCGCCTTTGCGGGCAAGGGCAACGCCTCATTGCCAGCTGCGCTCGAGGAACAGGTCAATGCCGGGGCCTGCGCTCTGAAACTGCATGAGGATTGGGGCACGACCCCTGCCGCCATCGACTGCTGCCTGTCGGTGGCCGATTCGATGGATGTACAGGTGATGATCCACACCGATACTCTGAACGAATCCGGTTTCGTCGAAAACACTGTCGCCGCCATGAAAGGACGCACCATCCACGCCTTCCACACCGAAGGCGCAGGTGGCGGCCATGCCCCTGACATCATCAAGATTTGTGGCGAGAATCACGTTCTTCCCTCCTCGACCAACCCGACGCGACCTTTCACTGTAAACACGGTCGAGGAACATCTGGATATGCTGATGGTCTGCCATCACCTCGACAAGTCCATCCCCGAGGACGTAGCCTTTGCCGAAAGCCGCATCCGGTGCGAGACCATCGCGGCCGAGGATATCCTGCACGACATGGGTGCGTTCTCGATCATCGCGTCTGACAGCCAGGCCATGGGCCGGGTCGGAGAGGTGCTGATCCGCACATGGCAAACCGCCGACAAGATGAAGAAACAGCGAGGGCGTCTGACCGAGGAAACCGGTGAAAACGACAACCTGCGGGTCCGCCGTTACATCGCCAAGTACACCATCAACCCGGCGATTGCCCACGGTCTGAGCCATGAAATCGGCAGCATCGAGGTAGGCAAGCGCGCCGATCTTGTCCTGTGGAACCCGGCCTTTTTCGGCGTGAAACCCGAGATGGTTCTGCTGGGCGGTACAATTGCCTGCGCGCAGATGGGCGACCCAAATGCCTCGATCCCGACACCGCAACCTGTTTACAGCCGTCCGATGTTCGGGGCTTATGGGCGGTCGGTGGAGCACTCGGCGATTACCTTTGTCTCGGCAGCAGCGCAGGCGGACGGGATCGGTGAAACTCTAGGCCTGGCCAAGAAAACAGTCGCCGTGCGGAACACACGCGAGATTGGCAAACGCAATTTGCTGCTAAACGATGCGACGCCCCATGTCGAAGTAGACGCGGAAACCTACGAGGTCCGCGCCGATGGTGAATTGCTGACCTGCCAACCTGCCGAGGTGCTGCCGATGGCGCAGCGATACTTTATGTTCTGAGATACAAGGAGCACCAAGATGACCACCGCGATCAAAACCGCTCGTATCTACCACGACCATGCGCATGCACCCGCTCATGCGCAGGTCTCGCTGGACTATGATGGCCGCTTCCTGCGCCGCAAGATGCTGGCCACGGATGATGGCGAGGCGTTTCTGGTTGATCTCTCCAACACCAAATCGCTGGATCATGGCGGGGTTCTGGTATTGGAAGACGGTCGTGAGATTGAAATCGTCGCGGCCCCCGAAGAGCTGCTGGAGGTAAAGGGCGACCACCTGCTGCGCCTTGCCTGGCATATCGGCAACCGGCACACACCCTGCCAAATCGAATCTGACAGGCTGCTGATCCAGCGCGATCACGTCATTCGCGACATGCTGATGAAACTGGGTGCCGATATTCGCGAAGTCGTCGAACCCTTCACCCCCGAAGGCGGGGCCTATGGCCACGGCAGGACCCATGGTCACGCCCACTAGCTCTGACATCCTGACACTGACCCAATGGTTGTCCCCCGCCTATCCGGTTGGGGGCTTCGCCTATTCCCACGGGCTGGAGGCAGCGATTGAACTGGGCCGGGTCGCCAGCGCAAACCAGACAGGCGACTGGGTCGCCACGATACTGCAACATGGCTCGGGCTGGAATGACGCGCTATTTCTTGTGGCCGCGTATAACGCCGATGACAGGGCCGCGTTGGCCCGAATCGATGCCTCCGCCCGCGCCTTTTGCGCCGGGTCGGAACGGCTGATGGAATCCGACCTTCTGGGTCAGGCTTTCGGATCCGTGACCGGAGATATCTGGGGGCTCGACCTGCGGCGCCTCACCTACCCGGTCGCGGTGGGCCGTGCCGCGCGGATGCAGAATCTGCCGCGCCCGCTGGTGTCGCAGATGTTCCTTCAGGCCTTCATGAGCAATCTTGTGGCCTGCGCAACCCGCCTTGTCCCTTTGGGACAGACCGATGCTCAGCGGCTGATTCGTGATCTGACCCCGCTCTGCACTTCGATTGCGGAAACAGCACAACACACGGGCCTTGATGAACTGGGTTCAACCGCATTCCTGTCCGATATCTTGTCGATGAAACATGAAACTCAATATTCAAGGATATTCCGAACATGAGCAGTATGAACGGCCCCCTGCGCGTTGGTATCGGCGGCCCGGTTGGCGCTGGTAAAACGACCCTGACTGCCGCTTTGGCAGAGGCCCTGGGCGAGGCCTTTTCGATTGGTGTCATCACCAACGACATTTATACGCAAGAGGATGCCGAAGCGTTGATGCGGATGCAGATTCTGCCCCGGGACCGGATTATCGGTGTCGAAACCGGCGGTTGCCCGCATACCGCGATCCGCGAGGATGCCTCGATCAATCTGGCCGCCGTGGCAGAGATGCAGGCCCGTCACCCCGGCTTGGATATAGTTCTGATCGAAAGCGGCGGCGACAATTTGTCGGCCACATTCAGCCCGGAACTGGCGGACCTGACACTCTACGTGATCGACGTTGCAGCGGGTGAGGAAATTCCGCGCAAGGGCGGTCCTGCGATAACGAAATCGGACATTCTGATCATCAACAAAACAGATCTCGCCCCCCATGTCGGCGCGTCGCTCGAAGTGATGGAGCGCGACGCCACGCAAATTCGAAAGGGCCGACCTTTCGTGTTTTCGGCCCTACGCCACCGAACGGGCGTTGACGCGATCGTCAGTTTGTTAGCGCAGATTGGGGGTCTGAAAATTGCAGATGGATGTGTTGCAGAGGCTTCTGGCGGTTGACGTGTGCCTTTGACGGCGGAATGACGACCGAACCATGTAGCTCGTAGTCCGCTCACAATTTCGTTCTTGGGCGCGGCGAACCGGCCCGATCGCCGATACAGTGCTCCACCGCAAGGTGTCGTGCCGACACCCCCCGAGGATGAACGCAATCGTCATCAATGGGTTATCTTCGGCAAGTCTCCGAAAGAGCTCGTTTGTCTCGTTGCTCGAAGGGTCCACCAGTACTTGCAACCAGTCTTCGCCTTGCCTCAGTTTTCCACTTCAAAATTTGTTGGCGTAACCTGACCATGTTGATCAGTTTATGGGATATGGCCAAAGTATAGAACCCGCCTGAGCATTGGACTTTAGACACTAGGCGACGTGTTTGGGCGGCCAAGGAACCTAGTCATTTGAAGCAGCTAAGTCTGAGTACCCGAGTCCTCAGAACGTCCGAACTTGTGGGCGAAATCGGCTTATTTTGTTGAAAAACTCGGGCTTGATCGGTTGGTAAGTTGCTGATTCAATTCTTCCTAAAGGGAGGGATCAGCCATGATGGGACCGAGACAGGAAGCGCAAGCGTCGCTG